>JANMIS010000017.1:0-2473 GCA_031375925.1 Synechococcales cyanobacterium OTE_70_concoct_197_sub | reverse complement strand
ATCGAAAGGGTCAATAATATGGCGGGCTACAAAATGCTTACCTTAGAAAAAGCAGAAAAATTTGTCCAGAGATTTCTGCAAAAGCGTCCTTCTAGTCAGCTTCTTGAAACGCTCCGATCGCTCATTCCCCCTCTACGGCTTTCTAGTTCAGACAGCGGAGCGAATGAAGATTTACGATCGTCGTTGCTGCAAGGCTGTCTCGACATTGCGGCTAGTTCTGTGACGCAATATCCCTATGAGTCGATGGAGCGCTTCTGTAGCTCAGAGAAAAAGTGTTGGTTTGAGATTTTTGAGACGCTCCATGGCACCAGTCAACCACAGACTGTGGGATCGAACTAGCTGCAATCCACCCAACCAGGGTTTTGCTGACGCAACGCTCCACGAACGACTCCGCTCACCCTTCGATATTCGCTTACCCTTCGATACGCGCGGGGTGAGCGGAGTCGTAGTTTACGTCCGCAAGGACTAGCCCAACCCCAACTAAAACAGCGCAAAAATTTCACTCGCCGCCCGATCGCACACTCCCACCTCACCCAAGCCTTCACGCACTTCTTGATAGTCCTGAAGCACCTTTTCACGCTTCGGACCCTCTAAAAGCGCAAGAGACTCCTCAGCAATCCGATCGGCATTGGCATCTTCTTGCAATAACTCTGGAACCACCATTCGCATCGGCACCAAATTCACAGGCGAAGCAAAGACAATTTTAACTTTTAAAATATTTCGCCCAACCCAAGCAGTGAGTTTACTGATTCTGTAAATTGCCACCTGCGGCACATTCAATAAAGCCAACTCCAAATTGATCGTGCCGGACTTTGTAATCGCTAGATCGGCAGCAGCGATCGCAATTTGGCCCTCTTCTTTAGGAACCAATTTTGCATTGAGACCATAGCTTTGCACGGCGGATTCAATTTCGCTGCGATACCGATCGAGCGCCAAAGGAATATAAAACTTGGCCTGGGGAACCCGAGCTTGAATCTTCTGGGCCGCCGCAAAGATCTCCGGCATCAAAAACTTGAGTTCCTGCTTGCGAGAAGCAGGCGAAAGCACGATCGCTTTTTCTTCAACGGGAATGCCTAAGCTCGCCCTAGCACTTTCTCGGCTTGGAGCGTCCTTTAACCGATCGACCAATGGATGCCCAATCCATTTCACCGCCGCACCTTGACGTTCGTAATAGCGGGCTTCCTCAGGAAAAATCGCCAATAGCCGATCGGTAATATCGACAATCTGATGGGTGTTGCGATCGTTCATCGACCAGACCCATTCCTGCGGGGCAATGTAATAGACGATCGGCACTTTGGGAAACTGCGATCGGATAAATTTCCCCATGGACAAATTTGCGCCGATGTAATCAATTAAGATCACCAGATCCGGGGGATTTTCCCGAAGCTGCTGCTTGGCATAGCGCTGCATCTTAATCGTCGGAAGAATGTAAGGGACCGCTTCGAGTAACCCGATCGAACTGAGCGCGATCGTGTTACCCAAAAGCTTAGCGCCCGCTGCCGCCATCCGATCGCCGCCCAAAGCGACAATCTCCAGGTCCATAGCTTCAGACTTCGCTCGATTGAGTAAAGCCGTCACCAACAACGAACCCTGAAGATCGCCCGACACTTCCCCAGTACTGATAAAAATCCGCTTCTTCACTGCACTTATCCTCGACCTGGGATGAGGCCCCGCCTTCCTGGAAGCTGAGACAGCCGAAGAAACTGACTGAGATGCTTCACATAATCATTGTCATTCAAACTGTCGTGGGCCGTTAATGCTTCTAGCTTTTCGAGAGCCTCCGCAAAAGTGATATCCGATCGGTACAACAGCCGAAACGCTTGCTTCAACGATCGCAACACCTCACCATCTTGAAGCTCTCCTACGCCCGCACGTTTCAGCCCAATCAAATTTAAGGCACGCACCCGTGAAGGATTGCCTTCGATCATGGTGTAGGGCGGCACATCGCGATCGATTCGGGTCATCCCGCCCACCATCGACATCCGACCAATATGGACAAACTGATGAACGCCCAGCACGCCGCTGATTCTGGCGCCAGATTCCACATGGACATGGCCCGCCATCGCGACAGAGTTGGCAATGATCACATTGTCTTCCAGAATGCAGTTATGGCCGATGTGAGTGTAGCCCATGATCAGATTGTTATTGCCAACCATGGTCACTTCATCGCCTTTAGTCGGACGATGAATGGTGACATATTCTCGAATTTGGTTGCCGTCGCCGATGCGCACAGGACCGACCGAGCCATCGTACTTTAAGTCCTGTGGCTCTAGACCGATCGCCGCCCCCGGAAATAATTGGTTTCGTTCGCCAATGTGGGTATCTCCGTCCAAGACCACATGGGGCGCAATGACCGTGCCCGCCCCGACTTCATCCTACTGTCCAAGTCGGACCCTATGCCGTCATTGGTCCTAAAGTCAAAGTCGGGGCGGGCACGGTCATTGCGCCCCATGTGGTCTTGGACGGAGATACC
>JANMIS010001059.1:0-2692 GCA_031375925.1 Synechococcales cyanobacterium OTE_70_concoct_197_sub | reverse complement strand
AATGAAGGAACTTGAATCAATTATGGCAAGATGGATTTGAGATGATTAAGTCTGAAAATACTCCACGACCGCACGAGCGATCGTCTCTGTCCCATCTTTTGCCAAGCGCACGTCTGTCAATGGCTCAAGCAATGGCTCCCGTAAAAACTCCCATTTCCCCGTAAAGAATGTCTCCGTCTCCACCACTTGATGACGCACTGTATCTTGAATGCCTTGAATCAAAATCGGCGCTTCTGAAAAGCCTTCGCGCGTCAAACTCACGATCGGCACATCATAGCGGCAAGCCTCGGAAAATGTGCTGTAACCGGGCTTAGAAATCAATCGGCCAATTAATGGCGCAAAATCAATTGGTCGATAAAACCGATCGTCCACTCGGATCAAATTCGGTAAATCTGGCGCATTCAAATCAAAACAAATAAATTTATGATCTGGAAATAGATTTACATTTTCGTAGGGAATGCGATTCAGACCCAAACCGCCAAAGGTCAACATAATGATTTTTTCGCGGGGCACCTGAAGTTTGAAGGCCGATCGCACCACATCTACAGATTTGCGAGGTTTTACTCCCGTCAACCCAACATCTTCAATATTTGGGAAAGAACCCATCGGCTCACTAAAAGGCATCCGAAACAACCGATCGCACTGCCCAAAGCAAGCCCGAATCCATTCAATCTCTACCGCGAACTCGGGATACTCAGCGACCCAAGGCTCATAAATAAAATCCCAACCAAAATTTCCCATCATCCAGCAAGGCACAGCCGCCGCCTTTGCGATCGGTGCAGCCATCGGTGGAATATCACCTAGTACTAAGCCCACTCGAAGCTGCTGAAGCCAAGCCGCCTCAGACGCAATCAATTTTGCACTCTTTTCCCGAATCTCCTGCAACTTCAACAGCGTCCCCGGAATATCCATCGTCACACTGTCCGACTGAATCACCCCGCAGTCAAAAGCCCGCTGCCGATGGATCCACTTATCTGAAAAATAGGCATCCAAAACCGACCTCGGAGCCGTCGTCGCCAAGATCAGCGTAATGTCAGGATTGAGCCGCTTGACTTCCGCTGCGATCGAAGCCGCGCGGGTCGCATGACCAAAGCCGTGATTCGTAATCGCTAGATAGAGCACCGGAGAAACCATGGGAAAACTCGCTAAACGGCAGGCTGCAAAGATTGATATCTTACCGAATCGTGGGACCGATTCTTCACTTGACTGATGCGATGAGACGCTCTTGCCTTAAGATTATCTTTAGGATTGAAACCAATCCACAATCGCTGACCAAACCCTAGGAGGATTTCTATGGCGCTCGTACCTATGCGTCTCTTGCTTGACCACGCGGCTGAGAATGGCTACGGCATTCCCGCTTTCAACGTCAATAACATGGAGCAAATCCAGTCCATCATGCAGGCTGCCCATGAAACCGACAGCCCGGTTATTCTGCAAGCTTCCCGTGGTGCTCGGACTTACGCCGGGGAAAACTTCCTACGCCACCTCATCTTGGCAGCGGTGGAAACCTACCCCCACATCCCCATCGTGATGCACCAGGACCATGGGAACGAACCCGCGACCTGCTACACCGCACTCAAAAACAACTTCACCTCCGTCATGATGGACGGATCCTTGGGTGCAGACGCAAAAACGCCTTCCACCTTTGAGTACAACGTCAATGTCACAGCGGAAGTTGTGAAAGTGGCCCACTCGATCGGCGCATCCGTCGAAGGTGAACTCGGTTGCCTCGGATCCTTGGAAACCGGAATGGGTGAAGCGGAAGATGGTCATGGTTTTGAAGGGAAGTTGGATGAATCCCAACTGCTGACGGATCCAGACGAAGCCGTCGAATTCGTTGAGCGGACTCAGGTTGATGCTTTGGCAGTTGCGATCGGCACCAGCCACGGTGCGTACAAGTTCACCCGTCAACCCACGGGCGAAATCTTGGCCATCAGCTTGATTGCTGAAATCCACAAGCGTTTGCCTAACACTCACTTGGTCATGCATGGTTCGTCATCGGTTCCCCAAGACTTGATTGCATTGATCAATGCTAAAGGCGGCGCGATTCCTGAAACCTACGGCGTTCCCGTCGAAGAAATCCAAAAGGGCATCAAAAATGGTGTTCGTAAGGTCAACATCGACACCGACAACCGTTTGGCGATTACCGCTGCTGTGCGTGAAGCATTGCTTGCAAAACCTGAGGAATTTGACCCTCGCCACTTCTTGAAGCCTTCGATTAAGTACATGCAAAAAGTCTGTGCCGATCGTTATCAAGAGTTCTGGTCCGCAGGCCAAGCTAGCAAGATCAAGCAGGTCAGCATGGAAGAGTTCAGCCGTAAGTACTCTAAGGGCGAACTGAAACAAGTTGCAGCTAAAGTGTAGATCTCTGAATGTTGAATTGTGAATGTTGAGTTCAGCATTTGAAATGACATTTAAAAAAGGGTGAGCCGAGGCTTGCCCTTTTTTGTGATTGAATACGATCGAGGATGTCTTGAACAAATTCAAGATCGTCACGATGTGGGTTTCTCATAGGGCAATCGCTTCTGGGACGATCCGATCGTAAAAGCGTTTGCGAAGTCCCTTAGCAACGGCAACATCAACTTTGCACTCTAGTAAATCTTCTAGGTCTTGCATCATGCCAATGTGGTCAAAAAGACTCCAGCGGTTTTCTTGATCGATGAGGATATCGATGTCACTATCGGGCCGATCG
>JANMIS010001042.1:0-1434 GCA_031375925.1 Synechococcales cyanobacterium OTE_70_concoct_197_sub | reverse complement strand
AGTATGAATTCGCGGTCATTGCCATCGACCGCGAGACCGGCGGAATCCGTTGGAAAAAGACGCTGCACCAAGAAATCCCGTTCGAAGCTGGGCATGTCACCGCAAGCTTGGCATCTGCATCCCCGGTAACAGACGGACAGTTTGTAGTAGCTCATTTTGGCTCACATGGCCTTTACTGTCTTGATTTCCAAGGGAATACGATTTGGAAAAGAGACCTTGGCAAGATGCACTCCAAACATGGGCACGGCGAAGGAAGTTCCCCAGTGGTGTTTGGTGAGGCGTTGGTCATCAATTGGGACCACGAGGAGGGATCGTTCATCACTAGCCTTAACAAACGTACAGGCAAAGAGAACTGGCGAATCCCCCGCGAGGAAGACACCTCGTGGAGTTCCCCTATCGTCGTAGAACAAAGCACAGGTCCGCAAGTCATTGTGTGTGGTACGAATCGCGTTCGTGGCTACGATCTCGGTAGCGGTCGTGTTGTCTGGGAATGCGGCGGAATGTCGTCCAATGTGGTTGCGACACCCGTTTTTGCAAACGGAATTTTGTACGTTGGTAGCAGTTACGAAAAACGAGTCCTGATGGCGATAGATGTTCGCGGAGCCGAGGGAGACATAACCGATACACCGCGCGTCAAGTGGACGCGATCGCGCGGCACTCCGTATGTCCCGTCTATGTTGCTATACGATGAATCGCTTTACTTCCTGACCCACTACCAAAATATGCTAACGCGCGTCCATGGCCCGTCGGGCATAGATGCACCCGGAGCGATTCGATTGGGCGGACTTGGAAACATATATGCTTCGCCTGTCGCGGCCGACGGGCATTTGTTTGTAACAGATCTGAATGGAACGACCGCCGTCCTGACACACGCCGATGTGCCTCGCATTTTGTTTCTCAATAAAATCGATGAACCGGTCAGTGCGTCGCTGGCCATCGCGGGCGAGTCCATCTTCATTCGCGGCGAACATCACCTGTACCGCATCGGTATCAAGCCAACTTTGCGCTAGCCCTTTCGTGAATCGAAAGAGACTCGTGGCATTCCAATCAGATCGCTAAACGGGCCATACGCGGTCTAAGACCTCGTGCGTACTAAGGTTTGTTGCTGGATTCGTCAACTCGATTGAGAAGCAAAATGGTTGGCGAGTCAACGCGCTCTTCAAGAACCGGAACAACCGAGTTTGGCTGCCTACGTGTGGAAGCATCGACTGCGGTCGTGTTCGGCTTGGCCGATAGGATTGTGACTTGCTTTGAATCAAGGGCACTTTCCGATGCAGCCGGAGCCCCAACTCTGCCCAACCTATTCCCACTCCTTTGGGCCACCGTTGATGTGGTGGCGATGAACTGATCGCGAATCTTTGGATCAATTTTAGTCAGCCGTTTGGCGAGCTGTTGGATCCCGTAAGGATTGTGTTCAGCTGTCTGCGATATTTG
>JANMIS010000968.1:0-3206 GCA_031375925.1 Synechococcales cyanobacterium OTE_70_concoct_197_sub | reverse complement strand
AGCCTTGATTTCCACGGCGAGCGGTCTCGGGGTCGCGATCGTAATGCTGCTCTTTGCTAACTCTTTTCGAGGACTCTATTTACGGCAACTCGCCCTCATTCAGGAATATGGCGGGCAGCTGGAACTCCTTTACCGTCGGCGTTTTGAAGGGGGTGGCGCGCGCTATACCCCTACTCAAGAGCCGAGATCTTAACTTAACGAAAATGGGGACAGTTGAGAAAGTGCTTACTAAGGCATTTTACGGAGAGTCACTAGGCTACAAACTAAAGTAATGACGCCTAAAGTAATAACGCGATCGGGCGTTTTATTCTCTGTTCTTGCTGTTACTGCATTGCCATCAATTCCTATGAAATCTCCTAGCTACCTGGTCTTTTCTCAACATGGCATGGTTGATACTTATCACGCCATGGAAGCTCTGGCCAAGCGCAACTCCAGCCCAGACGATCGCATCATTGCACCGGATCTCGGCTATCTCAATACGCTGTTTAGCATTGAGCCATTGATTGCGAAGGTTGAGACGATCGCCGCACGAGAAATACGAAACTTCCCCGATTTGCCGATTCGCATTATTGGTTGTTCGTTAGGTGGGGTGATCTGGACGGAGATTTTGACGCGGCATCCAGAATGGTGGTCTCGGGTAGAGTCGCTCATCTTGTTGGGTTCACCTATTGGCGGTGCTCACTTGGCGAAGATTGCGGACCCTTTGAATTTGATGAGTTTTGCTATCGCTCAAGATTTAGGAGTCGATCGTCGTCCATTGGCAGAGGCGATTGCAAAGGTGATTCCAACGCTCGTTGTGGCAGGAGACAGCGACCAGGGCGGCGATGGGACCGTTCTAGTGCAGACGACTCAGTTTAGCCATGGGCGATTTGTGAGGATTCCTGGGGTCAATCATCCGGGGTTGCGGTTTAGTGAAGCGGTTGATGAGAGCATTCGAGCATTTTGGCAAGAGCAACCGAAAAAAATTGTGCTTTCAGAGCCTGGAAATATCACAGAGACCATTGCCAAGCTGCGATCGGTTCCCGGCATGACCGACGCTCATCCCAAGAATTTTGGTCGATCGCAACCGATCGCGACCTTAAAGGAGGGCGTTGTTTTACGGGTATGGAATCATCCCATAGGTGTAAAACATGTCTTCTTAGAAAACGATCGGGGAGAATGTGAATTTGGTGGCTACGTAGGGTGGGTCCATCGTGAGGGACTCGATCGGGCGATTCAGTCCGTGTTGCGATCGTAAAACTCTACAGTTTTGTTAAAACCGATCGCATCAGTTCGGGTGTCACTTGATCATTGATTTTCACCGAGCCGATCGCCTCCGGTAGCACAAATCTCACTTTCCCCGACTGCACTTTTTTATCATTCTGGGTCAACGCAATGATTTGAGCCAGGTCTAAATCAGGGGGCAATTTCGTTGGCAACCCACATTTTTCAATAATCGCATTTTGCCGATCGCACTCTTCCCGCGACCACAGACCCATCATCACCGCTAATTCTCCCGCTGCCACCATACCAAGCCCCACAGCTTCACCATGGTTAACGACTTTATATTGCGTAATGCTTTCGACCGCATGACCCAGGGTATGGCCGTAATTTAAAATTTCACGCAATCCCGACTCTTTTTCATCTTTGGCCACCACGATCGCCTTGGCCCCGCAGGAGGCCGACAAAATATCTTGCAGCAACTCCGGGCCGATATAGCGTAACTGGTCAAGACGGCTAGCGGCTTCTAATTTGCCAAACAATGTCCCATCCCAAATCACGCCATACTTGATGACTTCCGCCATGCCAGCCCGCAGTTCCCGCACAGGCAAGGTCTTGAGCACCTCTGGATCGATTAAGACTAACTTGGGCTGATGAAACGCCCCAATCAAGTTTTTACCTTGAGGATGATTCACGCCTGTTTTGCCACCGATCGAAGCATCCACCATCGCCAGCAAACTCGTCGGCACCTGCACAACGTTAATTCCCCGTAACCAAGTCGCCGCCGCAAACCCAGTCATATCACCGATCACGCCACCTCCTAGGGCGACCATGACACTCGATCGTTCAAGCCTGTGAGCTAGGGCGGCGTCATAGATTTTTTGCAGAGTCGCTGGGGTTTTGTACCGTTCACCGGGCTGCAAGATTACACTCGCAACACTGAAGCCTGCTGCACTCAGTGATTGCAAAACCCGATCCCCATAGTGCTTAAAAATCGTGGGGTTCGAGACCAGCAATGCTTTTTTACCCAAGGGCTTGGGGCTTTCCAGTTTGTCTGTCATCCAAGTTCCGATCGCGTCTAAGATACCCGGTGCGATCACGATGTTGTAGGGTTTTTCGGGGATGGAGACGGGGATAACAGATTGCATGGGAGAGTTGGGAAAGTTGGAGATTTCTAATTGTGCCATGTTGTGCAGCGTTGTAGGGCTGCGATCGGTTGTATAGTCTTAGGTAGAGAAAGTTCTAAGGAGTCACTGACATGGAATCTGCAATTTTGTACGTTGTATTTCTAGGCGGCGCTTTCGTATTTGCGATCGCCCTATTTAAAGTATTTCGCGGTCTCAATCTAAGCTAATTCAGCTAATGAAGTCTATGAAGAGTTACAACTCAACTTTAGTCTGAAATCAAAATTCATAGAAAGCGCTCCTGGGCTTCTTCTGACGTCAGGAGCGTTTTCTATGGAGACATTCTTTCGGAAGTAAGCCACTATGTAAAAAAGTGAGTCCTCTCACTCCATTTTCCTGACGTACTGTGTGGGATTGCTGCACTGTTGATTGTTTTTAGGCATTAAAAACTAGGTCCGGTACTACAGCAAAGGCTTCAAGCTAAGACTGCCGAATTACAGAATCAAATCGATCGGGACCGCCCACACTTTGGAGATCTGCCAGACTAAGATCTCATCATTATTCTCAATTCAAAATTCTCAACTTAAAGAATGCCCCGTCAACGCAAAAAATCTGATTTCCCTACCAAAACCTGCCTTGTCTGCGGGTTTCCTTTCACTTGGCGCAAAAAATGGGAGAAGTGCTGGGATGAAGTGAAATATTGCTCCGATCGGTGCCGCAACCGCCGATCGGACGCAAAATCTTCTGACTAATTTTTTAAGGTTTCCAGCCTTCCTTGACCACTTGACGGGCACGCGCAGGGTGAACCGGCCGCTCGCCTCGCCGGTGCCGCCATCCGGCGTGGCGTAGTAGTCGAGGATGCGAACCTTGAAGAGCTTCCCG
>JANMIS010000948.1:0-12274 GCA_031375925.1 Synechococcales cyanobacterium OTE_70_concoct_197_sub | reverse complement strand
TTCCGCACGATCGAAATCATAATAAAATCCATTTTCTGTCGCAGGTCCGATCGTCACCTTCGCCTCAGGAAACAACGACTGCACCGCCATCGCCATCACATGGGCGCAGCTATGCCTAATCTTCAAAAGCGACTCGGCGCTAGACTGGCTAGGAGCGGGCGAAAGTGCAGAGCTGACCATAACAATGTTCGGAATGATAATCATTCTCATGATATCATGCTTTACTGTGTTGACCTGTAAATTTATACTCAAAGGCTGAATGTATGCTGAATGACTTGATACAAAAACCTCGCCGAATGAACTATGCGATCGGAACTTTGCTGACGGCGCTATTGATTGGCAGTATGGCTCCTCGAAGTGTGGCTCAAAGTAAGCCGACTGTTGTTGTCACTACGGCACTCTTGTGCGATGTCACGAAGCAGATTGCACAGGATACGGTGGATTTGAAATGTTTGATTGCAGCGGGTTCGGATCCCCATACTTATAAGATTAAGTCTGACGATCGAAAAGCGATCGAAACGGCAAAACTGGTTCTTTATTCAGGTTATGATTTTGAACCTCAACTAATTAAGGCAATCACCACTTCATCGAATCCTGCACCTAAGATTGCAATCAATGAAATAGCTGTCCCCAAGCCCCAAACCTTCATAGAAGACGGTAAGACAGAGAACGATCCCCATGTTTTTCATAATGCTGCTAATGGCGTAGAAATTACCAAAGCGGTCAGTCAGCAGCTTATAGCGCTACAACCAAATCAAACAAAGTTGTATACTGACAATGCGGACAAATTATCCAATGAACTGGCTCAAATTCATGTTTGGATTAAGTCACAAATTGCAACCATTCCAATGGCGCAGCGGAAGCTTGTCACGACCCATGATGCTTTTGAATACTACTCTAAAGCCTATGATCTTCCCGTTATTGGCGCATTGCAAGGTTTGAGTACCGAAGAGCAGCCCACTGCAAAGCGAGTTGCAGAATTAGTCAAAGAAATCAAGTCGTCCAAAGTCCCCACGATCTTCGTCGAACTTACCGCAAATCCAAAACTACTCAAGGCAGTGGCAAAAGAAGCCAAGGTTAATGTCGCAGAACAAGAGCTTTTTGCGGATGGAATTGGAGAATCCGGAAGTGTGGCAGAGACTTATTCTAAAATGCTGATTTCTAATACCAAGACGATCGTAGTTGGGTTAGGCGGAAAATTCACAGAATTTAAGCTCAATAATGTAACTCAACCAAAACCTCAAGCATCGAAATTAAAAACTGCCCCAGTTCGAGCTTTGGTAGGCCCAAGCGCTCGTTAGATTTAGGTTTATTTCTGAGGACGTGTTTTCCAAATCACAACGATCGTTCCACTCTTGTCCGGTATCAACAACAAATTTAAGTAGAAGGCGACTCTTTCAGAACTGCCTTCTTTTTTTGATTTGACTTCATACAACGGCCCACCAGCATAGGTTTCAATAGGTGAAACAGTAAATCCAGCTTTTTGTAAATTTGGCTCAAAGGCCTTAAATACTGATTCAGGCGTTTCTTTTTCAATCTGAAATGTCTTATCTAGTCCCGATCGTGCCATTCCCTTTTTGTCATAGAACAATTCAGGCTGCGTAAAAAACAACTCAGGACTCGCAGCAATAGTGTCTGATCGTTCAGCAAAACGATCGCCATACCGTTTACCAATCTGTCCTGTAACTTGAGTCAAAGCAATCTGAGTTCGCGTTGCAAACTGTTCAGAACTTTCAATTTCTGGGGTTTCAGATATTGGATTTGTTTGCTTTGGTGAAGTCAATCCTGCCTGCGTGGGTGATGGATTAACTGGGTTTTGCTCGATCGGTTCTACAGCAGAAGTATCAGGCGTTGCTGTTTCGGTTTCAGCGGGTGGAGATTTTTGGATATTTGGGGTTTGCGAGGTGGGAGAGGCGGTCGGAGTTGGCTGAATTTGAGAATTTGAGGGTTTGATTTCGTTGGGTAATAGAGTGAGGCCAATTGTCTCAAGCGGTCGAGTCTGTGGCTGGATAAGCTCAGTTTTACCAGATATCATGAGCGCAAGTCCATGGATGCCAAGGGACAAACTCGAAGCCCAAAAAACGACCGGAAACTGACGGAGAAATTTCATCCAATTCACAGACTATTTCCTCCAACAATTTCAGATTTAAACGTCATCGCTTTGATGTTGTGAGTTGATGAGTAACCGATCGCGCCGAAGATGATTGAATCTTTTCCGCCAGCGTTTCCCAAATCATCTCTACTTGGGTTGTTGTATTGGTATCCAACAGATCATAATCAAACTCTTCGATCGCCTCATCCAACGGCACTTGACCAATGATTCGAGACTTAAATTCTAAAAGAGAATCGGGAATCTGTAAGCTTTTTGCACGATTCCACACCACGTAAAATGGCGTTTCTAGCCGATCGCAAGTCTGTTGAAGTTGATTCAGGACCCGAATGCTATTGCGATGGTCTTCAACAACACAAACGATCGCATCACAGCCTTGATATAGGTTGTAATTGACCATATCCGTCCCCGCAACGCTGTCAATAATCACAGCCGTCTGACTCGGGGCCAAATTGCTCAAATACCATTTCAAAGGCGCAACATGTCCATGCCCACAGAGCGGACTGTCCAGCACATCTTCATCCCCCAATCCCACTACCATAAGACGCATTCGATCGCTTACATTAATTGCTAAAGATGCGGTGTAATCATCCTCAGGATCTAACGAAAAAGCCGGAAGCGATCGGCCCGCTAACTTAGACCAAGGCGTACCGACGGGAAGGTTTACAAGCTTGCGGAAACGATCGTGGGAATGGTGAATCGTCGGTAATTCAGGTGAATACTGCAATCCTAGATTGGTCAACAGATTCATGTTGAAATCCGCATCAATGCCCAGCACAGACTGATTTTGGCTAGCGATTGCCTGCATCAATAACCAAGAAACGGTGCTTTTCCCGCTTCCCCCTTTTCCAACGATCGCAACTTTTAGCATAGAGCCTCTTAAACTTTCATTACCTCAATTATGATAATCGTTCCCAATTTATTGTTAACGCCTATGAAATAATCCATCATGATCACCTGAACAATCATTCATTACCGTTCGCAAATATGGCTTGGATCCTCTGCCCGCTCTGCATACTCCAAACCCTTTGCTAGTCTCCATGCAAAGATCTTTGGAAGACCCTTTTCAACGATCGCTTCACAGGTTTTTTTGTAATCGTACTCGACTTCTCTCAGCGTTGTTCTTTGTGAGTCCGTATCATAGATCACATAAGTCGCATTGGGTCTACCGTGACGAGGTTCGCCCACAGAACCCGCATTAATGATTTGTTTGAGTGGCGCATTGAATTCTGATTTGCTTTTTGAAAGAGAGACTTGAATATTACCTGCGTCTAAAGTCCTAACGTAAGGAATATGTGTATGGCCGCAAAACAACACATCCGCGCCTGTGGACAGCACTCGCTCTAGTGCGGTGAATGCTGCAACTTCGGGCATTAAATATTCATGTTGATTGTAAGGACTACCATGGACAAAGCAAAGGTTTTCATGACGTAAGGTGATTGGTAAGTTTGCTAGGAAATCCCTTGTTTCGGGATAAATTTCTGCATTAGTCCATTCGTGGGCCAGCTTGCCACGAGCCTCGGCCAAAAGTGACGGATAGCTGCATTCACAGGCATTCAATCCCTCCACAATGTCCTCATCCCAGCAGCCTTGAACCGTGGGAATATCGAGCGATCGGACCATCTCCACCACCGCATTTGGATGGGGACCATAGCCCACCAAATCACCTAAACAAAACACTCGATCGGCATTTTGATCATCAACATCTGAAAGCACCGCATTCAATGCTTCGTAATTACCATGAATGCAAGAAAGAACTGCGAGTTTCATAAAAGTTAAACAGATTCACTGAAGTTGAGCTTGAAGTTGAGATTGATAATAGTCTAGCGCCTGATCTGCCAGCGTGCAGACTTTCAAAGTGGATTCGATCGCTTCAATATCTAAATCATAACCCGAAATTTCAAGCCTACAGGGACGATCGGGGCGACCTTTAAGACAGGGCGAATCCTCTATTTCAACATAATCGATTTCTGCACCATTTCCAGCATACAAAATCTGATAGGCTCGACCATCTACTAAATTGAATAAGCCAACCGCCCGATCGACAGTGCCATAAGCCCCCGCCGTGAGTTCTGCCCAAAATACTTCTAGGCTAGAAGGGTCAAAAACCGCTCTAAACAAATCAATTGCATAAAGTTGAACTGAGACTGAGTTTGTGTTTACCATAGCGTCTAATTCTAAAGCAGATACATCATACTAAACGCGAGTCAAACAATTAGTTAACAATTGTTGAATCTGAAGCGGATTGATTTTCTTGCCGATGCAGACGAGTTGGTTTGAAGGTTCTGTGTCCCAGGTGCGATCGTCAATCTGAAAGCGCTTACCACTAAGCTGAAAGACATGCTGTGCCGGACTTTCCTCAAACCATAGAATTCCCTTCATCCGAAAGACTTCCGCTGGAAGCTGATAGTCTAAAAACTCTTGGAATTTTTTGAGGTTGAGTGGACGTTTGCTCTTAAAAGAAACCGCCGTATATCCATCATTTTTAATATGAGAGACCAATACATCACTCTGATCTGCTTGATGGTAACGACCGAGATCTCCCAGTTGCACATCTAGAATCAATGCCAAAGGAACTTGGCCATTTTGCATTCTCAAAATTCGAGAGTATTCTTTTATGTCATTGATTTGCTTCTCGATCGCCTCTAACCGATCGCTCGAAACCAAATCCGTCTTATTCACCAAAACAATATCACCGTAGATAATTTGTTGCAATAAGACTTCACTTGTCAACAATGTCGCTTCAAAATGCTCAGCGTCCACAACGGTCAAAATGGCATCTAACGTTGTCATATCACGCAGTTCGGTGCCGAGTAATGTCAGAGCGATCGGCAACGGGTCAGCGAGTCCCGTAGTCTCAACAATAACTGCATCCAAACGATCGCTCTGTTCTAAAAGCTTATGCATTGCATTGAGCAATCCATCATTCATCGTGCAGCAGATACAGCCATTGGTGAGTTCGATCATGTCCTCTTCAAGCGTGACTAGAAGCTGACTATCAATATTAATATCCCCAAATTCATTGACCAGAACGGCCACCTTCAAGCCCTCCAGATTACTGAGGATTTGATTGAGTAATGTAGTTTTTCCACTACCGAGAAACCCAGTAATAATGGTGACAGGAAGACGATCGTTCATAATCAAATTGTAGGAATAATGAGTGATGGACTAATGAAATTGTGGACGGTGACGGATTTGGTCCATGAACTCTTGACGCTTAAAGTTGTTACTTGCAAAGTCTCCCCGCATTGCGCTTGTCACCGTCCAAGATCCAGGCTTCTGCACACCTCGCATGACCATGCACATGTGTGTTGCTTCAATTACGACCGCCACACCCTGAGCATTTAATAGCCCTAATAATGCATCAGCAATTTGATCCGTTAGGCGCTCTTGAACTTGCAAACGACGCGCATACATCTCACAGATTCGCGCAATCTTAGACAGCCCAATGACTTTACCGTTTGGAATGTAAGCGACGTGAGCTTTACCGATAATCGGCAAAATGTGGTGTTCGCAGGAGCTAAAGAGATCAATATCTCGCACCAAAACCATTTCGCTAGATTTTTCGTGAAATACAGCGCCATTCAGCAGTTCATCCAATGAATCAGTGTAGCCTTTAGTGAGAAACTTCAGCGCTTTTACCATTCGTTTTGGCGTATCTTTCAGACCTTCACGATCGGGATCTTCCCCAATCCCAATCAACAATGTCCGGACTGCCTGCCGCATTTCCTCCTCGGTTACAGGAGCTTGCGCTAATGTCTTAACAGACGCGATCGCTTGAACAGCACTAATCTCATTCGCGTCACTGATCTCATTAACTTCAGTGACAGCATTCACAAGCATTGTTTCGTTAGGACTCATAATTTTAGATTTTTTGTTGAGGATTACATTTTGCGAGACATTCCTGCAAGACATCACGGGACTGTCGCAGGTTCAACAAACAAACAATCTTTCAAACGCATCTGAATTTCCGCTTGTTCTAGATCTCGACCAATAAACACTAATTGATTTCCACTGGGATATTTACGATCGGTCTCCAAAGTGCAACGCTTGCCGCTAAGCTGAAAAATATGCCGAAGATAGCTTTCACGAAACCACAAAATCCCTTTTCCTCGAAAAATATTAGGAGACAAGTCATCTAAAAATTCTTGAAATTTTCGAATTGAGAAGGGATAAACACTTTTAAATGAAACACTAACAAACCCATCATTTTCTAAGTGATGCGATTCATGGGAGGTTTGAGTTTTGGAGTGGTGAGTTCTTGAAGTTCGCTCATGCACTGATAGCCCCACATCCAGAATCAGGGCTAAGGGCACCTTCGATCGAACCGTTTCTAAGATCCGGGTTTGAGGTTTAATGATTCGGATAAATCGCTCCAGTTCCCAAACCTTGAAGCGATCGACTAAATCAGTTTTATTTAATAAAATAATGTCGCCATAAACCAACTGGTTGAGCGCTGCCGAACTTTCAAAATGCTCTGGGGTAAAGGCTTCACTATCCACCACTGTAATCACCGAATCCAATCGGGTCAGTTGTTTTAAATCTCGCCCTAAAAATGTCAAGATAATCGGCACAGGATCGGCAAGACCTGTAGTTTCAACAATCAAATAGTCTACCCGATCGCTCCGCTCCAAAACTCGATAAACAGCTTCAACCAAGTCCTCATTAATCGTGCAGCAAATACAACCATTACTCAACTCAATCATGTCTTCATCAATAGACACTAAAAGCTGACTATCAATATTAATATCCCCAAACTCATTGACCAAGACCGCAACCTTTAAGTCGCTGCAATTCTGTAAAATCTGATTCAGCAGAGTTGTCTTACCACTGCCCAGGAAACCGCTAATAATCGTCACCGGAAGCCCAAGCTTCGGAACCTCAACCGCCTCAAAATTGCATTCAACAGTTGTTATGGTCATCTTTTCACAGTCATCTTGACAACGCAGGTGAAAACACCAAGTCCACGCTTCAGCGTTTTCTAGGGGATTTGTTCATGTTAAATATATCTTAACATGAGAACGATTCTTATTCTAATTTATCTCAAAACTACTTCGTCCCATGGCGACTGACTCGCCTGGATATGGGATAATTGTGCCTAATGATCCACCTATGAGATGCCACTTTTAAGGAGAATGCTTTGATGACCGGAACGTTCAAAACCACTAAATCAGAAGAGATTTTTGCAGCCGCACAGAAAATCATGCCCGGTGGCGTGAGTTCTCCCGTGCGTGCCTTTAAGTCGGTAGGCGGTCAACCGATCGTATTCGATCGGGTAAAAGATGCCTACGCTTGGGACGTGGATGACAACAAATACATTGACTACGTTGGGACTTGGGGACCCGCTATTTGCGGTCATGCGCGGCCCGAAGTGATTAAAGCAATCCAAGCTGCTGCCGAAAAAGGAACGAGCTTCGGCGCACCCTGCGCGCTGGAAAATGTCTTGGCTGAAATGGTGATTGACGCCGTTCCCAGCGTGGAAATGGTGCGTTTCGTCAACTCGGGGACCGAAGCCTGTATGGCAGTGCTGCGCTTGATGCGGGCCTTCACCGGACGGGAAAAGCTAATTAAGTTTGAAGGCTGCTACCACGGCCATGCAGACATGTTTCTCGTAAAAGCCGGATCTGGGGTTGCGACTCTTGGACTGCCCGACTCTCCTGGGGTGCCCAAGTCCACAGCGGCAAATACGCTAACTGCGCCCTACAACGACCTTGATGCTGTTCGCAAACTCTTTGAAGAAAACCCTGGCGAAATCTGCGGAGTGATTCTGGAGCCTGTTGTGGGGAATGCGGGCTTTATTGTCCCGGATGCAGGTTTCTTAGCTGGTTTGCGTGAGTTGACCACAGAACATGGCGCGCTGTTGGTTTTTGATGAAGTGATGACTGGGTTCCGGATCTCCTACGGCGGCGCACAGGCTCGCTTTGGCATTACGCCAGACCTGACGACCATGGGCAAAGTCATTGGCGGCGGTTTGCCTGTGGGAGCCTATGGAGGTCGTAAGGACATCATGCAAATGGTTGCACCTGCGGGTCCGATGTATCAGGCGGGTACGCTCTCGGGAAATCCGTTGGCAATGACAGCAGGGATTAAGACATTAGAGTTACTTAAACAGCCTGGGAGCTATGAATATCTCGATCGCGTCACCAGTCGTTTGATCAATGGATTGCTAGCGATCGGCAAAGAGAAGGGCCATGCCATGTGTGGTGGATCTGTGAGTGGAATGTTCGGTTTCTTCTTTTGTGAAGGTCCGGTTCATAACTTTGAAGATGCGAAAAAAGCAGACACAGTGAAATTCGGTAAGTTTCATCGGGCCATGTTAGCTCAAGGTGTTTACTTAGCGCCGTCGCAATTTGAGGCTGGATTTACATCATTAGCGCATACAGATGAGGATATCGATCGGACTCTTGAAGCCGCACGAATTGTTTTATCTAGTCTGTAATAGTTCGCTTTTGAATTGAACCATTCTATTGAAAGCCTTGAAAATTAAATTTTCAGGGCTTTTTCATACTTTAATTTCTACAAAACTTACGCATTCAATGCGTCAAGGCTGATATCAGCCCTAGATTAACTCAAAATCCCCCTTATCAAGGGGGATTCAGGGAGATCAGGGCTATGCTAGAAATTACCGTTCGTACTGTTAGCGTTGACTAACCGATCGATCACGGTTGCAATTTCCAGTGAACCCAATTCGCCTTCAGCACGGGTCCGAATGCTAAGAGAATTGGATTCAATTTCCTTAGCACCGACAACTGCCATGACGGGGATTTTGTCTTTCTCGGCGTTGCGGATGAGCTTACCGAGCCGATCGCCCCCTAAGTCAACCTCAGCCCGAATGCCCAGCAGTTGCATTTTCGCAGCAGTGTCTTTTGCAAATTGCACGAAGTCATCCCCAACCGGAAGCAATCGGATTTGGACCGGGGCAAGCCAGGTGGGGAAGTCGCCTGCATACTCTTCAATTAAGATCCCAATCAATCGCTCTAGTGACCCAAACGGCGCGCGATGAAGCATCACTGGGCGCTTACGGGTGCCATCTTCAGCGACGTATTCCAAATCAAAACGATCGGGCAGTTGATAATCGACCTGCACTGTTCCTAATTGCCATTCGCGCTCTAGTGCATCCTGGAAAATGAAATCCAGTTTTGGACCATAGAATGCAGCTTCACCAATGCCCTCAAAGTTCGGCATTTCCAATCGGGTAACACCGTTCCGAATGGCATTCTGCGCTTTTTCCCAAGCCTCATCCGAACCGAGATACTTGCTGGGATTAGCGGGGTCGCGAAAGCTGAGACGGGCACGAAAGTTACTCAGTTGCAGACTCTTGAACACACTAAGGGTGAGTTCAACGACGTTGAAGAATTCTTCATCGAGCTGTTCTGGGGTGATAAATAAATGTGAATCATCTACCGTAAAGCCCCGAACCCTTGTCAAACCACCTAGTTCCCCTGATTGCTCATAGCGATAAACGGTGCCAAATTCAGCCAGTCGCATGGGGAGTTCCCGATACGATCGCAGGTCACTCTTGTAGATCTGAATATGAAACGGACAGTTCATCGGCTTCATCACAAAGCCAATCTCTTTTTCCTTTTCTTCTTGGCTCTCTGCCATCATTGGGAACATATCTTCAGAATATTTCTGCCAATGCCCCGACTGTTTAAATAAATCTACCCGAGCGATGTGCGGAGTGACAACTGGAAGATAACCGCGCTTGGTTTGTTCTTTTTTTAGATAGTCTTCCAAGATCGATCGCAGTAGTGTTCCCTTCGGTGTCCACAATGGCAATCCAGGACCCACGAGATCGGAGAAGATAAACAATCCCATTTCCTTACCGATTTTGCGATGGTCTCGGCGAATGGCTTCTTCCTTGCGACGTTTGTATTCGTCAAGCTGTTCGGGGGTTTGCCATGCGGTGCCATAGATGCGCTGAAGCTGGGCTTTATTTTCGTCTCCGCGCCAGTAAGCACCCGCCACAGATTCCAGTTCGATCGCTTTGGGATCCAAATCAGATGTATTTTCAACATGGGGACCCGCACACAAGTCCCACCATTGATCGCCCAAATGGTACAGCGTAATCGGTTCAACTAAGCCTTCAAGAATTTCGAGCTTGTAGGGTTCATTCTGAGCAGTAATGCGGGCTTTGGCATCTTCACGGGTGACTTCTTCGCGTGTGACTGGAAGTTTACGATTGATGATCTTAATCATCTCTTTTTTAATCGTTTTTAGGTCTTTATCACTAAAAGCCTCGGGCGTATCAAAGTCGTAATAAAACCCATTTTCGATCCAAGGCCCGATCGTAACTTGAGCTTTGGGAAAAAGCTTTTGCACAGCCATGGCCATGACGTGCGAGGTGGTATGGCGAATCTTTTTGAGATCTTCAGATTCGCTGGTTTTTGGAAGATGAATCTTTTCAGACAAAACGGCTTCAGATGAGACTTGTTCAGACATGAGTTTCTCCAGAAAAGCGATCGGCGATACGATTGCCAATGCTTAGTGTTTAGGCTCTTTAGTCTACCTTGGTATGGGGGCGTTGGGCCGCCAAAAACTCGTCAGTTTCTGAGCGGCACCTTTCCATGTGGCGTTCCTTAGAGACCTGTAACCGTGAGTGCAACAAGATCTTTATTTAATCCCTGGCTAGAATTATTAGGAATATCGGTGTCAATGATATTGCTATCTGCTGTATCAATGAACATCGCAATAGAGCCTGTCAATTGAGTTGAGGTCGCAGGCTTATTGTCTGCCCAATAATTTGTTGCTTCACCATCTGTTGGCAGATTGAACGAGAAGTTTTGAGTCAAAGTTCCGCCCGTTGCTGCGATCGTACTGTTAACTGTCACTTCACCGAGGAACAAATCATTGCCATTTTCGTTTTTGCCAACTCTCCCATCTGTAGAGAAATAGAACTTTACTTTCAAGGGTTGGCCAGCCGCGAAAGCTACACCGCCTTGGTTTTTGATCTTGAAGGTGCCGCTGACAGTTCCAGTTCTAGTAACCCTATCCGCAGTAACTGTCACGCCATCTCCGGTCAAATCAACTCCGCCTGCCCTCGTTATGGTAATGGCAGTAGAAGCGATCGCATTATCATCACGTTTGGTTTCATTGGTAATCGCTCTATCAGGATCAATGACGGCAATAATCTGATAGCTTGCACCACTCTGACTCCAGAAGGGATCATTGGCACCCGGCAACTCAAGCGTAATAGCTGGGCTAACGGGCAGGTTAAACACATTTGGAGTGCCTGGTGTAACAGTGCCGTTTGCATTTACTTTCTCTGCAATTCCTCTGGCAACTGTTCCGATCGTAGACACTCTTGTTAATCTTCGATCGTTTGTGTCTAAGATGCCGTCACGCGAGAGGAAGTAGCCCACTGAGACATTGTTCGCGGCAAAGTCACCATTGTTTTCTAGCTGGAAAGCTGTGACATTAACCCTATTATTTGCAGAGTTAGTATCTAGGGTGAGGACTGTCCTATCAATGGTAAAGCGATTGGCCTTTAGGTTGGTAATACCAAGACGACCCGTTACATTTAGGGTGTAAGGCGTCCGAATTGATTGCCTTGCACTATCTGGCGTGACTCTAATGTAGTAAGTTCTGGGGACAGTTGCACTTTCAGGCGTGAGGACCGCAAGGAGTTCTGCTGCTGTAAAAGCAGTGTTGCTCTGAGAACCCCGATCGCTATAGACTTCAACCCTAGAGTTTCCAATGCTTGCACCTGTCAGGCTAAGCCCAGTGAGCAAACTTGGAATTTCTACTCTAAATTTGTACCAGTCTTGTCGATCGGTCGCTAGGGCAGTCCCTCCGATCGTATCCAAAAAGCTCCCCGAACCATCCAATACACCTAAATCAAATGCATTAACCCGTAAGGTGCCCGCTGTAAATTGAGGCTGCTTCTTAGTTGAAGCTTTAACTGAACTAACTGACTTGTAACCAGGGTAATCGATTGTAGATACGGTATTGGTCAGTGGTGAATCTTCCCCAAAAACACTACTGGTTCTGATAGCACCATCCATTTTCCAAAAGATGGTATTACCGTTTGTCCGATCGCGGAATAAAACATCAGCCTTACGATCGCCATCAAAATCTTTTGCCAAGACAACACTGTATACGTCAGTCTTAATATCCAGATTTTTGAATGTGACACCGTTATCTTCACTGAATGAGACAAATTTG
>JANMIS010000916.1:0-7234 GCA_031375925.1 Synechococcales cyanobacterium OTE_70_concoct_197_sub | reverse complement strand
TGTACCAAGGGCACCAGGTCATTTTTTCCAATTTCCAACGCCATGGACCTTGGTAAGCAAGATTATGAATCGTGAAGACTGTTGCGATATCAGGCGTCTGATGTAACCACACCGGGAGCATTCCCGTATGCCAATCGTGGCAATGCACCACATCCGGTTTCCAATAGTTCCAGGCAAACTCTGCGGCACCATTGGAAAAGAAGGTAAACCGCCAGTCTTCATCAGCACCGGAATAAATGCGCTTGGGATCAAAAGCAGGATGGCCAAAAAGATAAAGTGGGACATCGGTGTCCGGCAGCACCGTTTCGTAAACGGCAAATTTATTAAACATCGCACTGCCAGACCAGACGGGTTCCGTCGGGATCTCTATCTTGGCGGCGAGAGTCCCGTAGTAAGGCATGAAAATCCGGACATCGTGCCCCATCGATCGCAGCACCTTCGGCAGCGCGCCGACGACATCGCCCATTCCACCCACTTTTGCCAGAGGAGCAACCTCTGCCGATACAAACAAAATACGCATGGGCTGGACTGTCCTTACCGATCGATGATGAAAGCAATCATACAGACTTTCGGGATCGTTCTGCGGTGTTCAGCTATGCAAAAGTGAGCCAGACCCAAAGTGAACTTTTTACAACCTTTTGCACAACCTAATTGAATAACTCACTGCGCACTTACTGCGCAGGCTTCGTTTCATCCGCAACCCGGCCTTTGGTCGCCACATAAATCGGCTCATCCAAAGCAATCATCAACGTGCTAGGCGCGGGCATCTGAACTTGGTCTGCCGTTGGGCTAGGCTGAACTGCTGTCATTTCAGGCGCGAATCCCGGCTTGGGAAGATTGCTGAGGACGGCGATCGTAACAGCAGCAGCGATCGTCCCGCCAATCCCTGTCAGCACTTGCCAATTAGGACGAGGACGATCGACTTTTTTCAAGACTTGGGCGATCGTCACGTCCACATGTTCCGAAGGGGCAACAGCCGGAAGCTGCTGAAACCCAAGCTGGAGCTTTGTCATGCGACGATACATTTTTTCAAATGCCGGATCCTCCGCAATCCAAGCTTCGACTTGACGACGTTCATCAGCGTTCACTTCATGGTCAATGTAGGCGCTGAGGAGTTCAAAACGATCGCGGTGGAGGTTCGCGCAGTCATTAGAATATCGGGGGGAATCGTTGGAGGAAGACATGATTGTGGGGATGGTAGGTGAAGCGTTTGAATAAATATCAGTGATCTAAATAGGGCTGAAGTTGCTCCTGGAGGCGAAGTCGGGCGCGGGCAATGCGGGACTTCACGGTGCCGAGTGACACTCCGGTCATTTCAGCGATTTCTTCGTAGGCGAGTCCTTCGATTTCTCTGAGGACAATGGTGGTGCGGAACACTTCGGGAAGTTCACCGATCGCCATTTGAAGCTTTTCATGGAACTCACGAGTCCCCATATCTTCGACGGGTCCGGGCGCATCCGATGCAATGTCCCAGTCCATCTCGCCATCGTCCATCGTCCGACGGGCATCGAGGGAAAGGGGCGCAGCATTGCGCTTGCGTTTGCGCAACTCGTCGTAGAACAGGTTTGTCGCAATCCGACTTAGCCAACCGCGAAACTTGACCGGTTCTTGGAGCTTTTTGACATTGCGATAGACTCGGATCCAGACTTCTTGGGCGAGGTCCGCACGGTCTTGCCAGTCGGGGGCAAGGTGATAAAGAACTTTATCAACATGGGACTGATAACGACGCATGAGTTCTGAAAAGGCCGATTTGTCGGGACGATGCCCCGTTTGGCATTGAAGAACTAAGTCGTAGTTGGAAAGCTGTTGGACAGGCATGGACAATGAGGATTCCTCAGTCCCAGACCAGACAGCGGTGGACAGTTGACTCATGAGGTGCGGACCAGACAATTGCTTGGGTGTTACATAAACTTGACGGTGTTGTTTCCGTGAAAGTTCCCAGGCGCTGCGCATTCAGATCAATTGTTACTCTGTGTCTTGGGCTGAGTGGACTCCTTATAATAGCCCCGCGATCGTAGAGAAGATCCATAGGCTTGGACGATCGCCCCGAAGGAATCCCCTCAGAACCCAAGGAATCCCCTAATATCAAGGGATATTAATTTTCGTCTGGATGAGTCTGGTTCTCTATGGTCAGTGAAAATTTTGCGATCGTCCTGTTGGTTTTGGGACTCTCTACCTTAGTGGGCGCAGGTTCGATGATGTGGGCCTATCAAGGCAGCGGCAGCATTACGGTGCTGTTTTTAGAAGTGATTCCTGTGCCCGACAGATTAACAGATGAGGAACTACGTCGCAGCTTTAACTTGGGGGTCGCAGAATATTGCAAAGGTTATTACCGTCGATCGATGCAGCAGTTTGCCCAGTTTCTCAAGCTCGATCAAGCGTTCCCAGAAGCCCATCACAACTACGCCTTAGCTCTGGCAAACCAGCGTCAAGATGACAAAGCAACGGTGTCATTTCTAAAGGCGGCAGAGCTGTATTTAAAACTGGACGATCGCAATAGCGCGGACTTGGTGAAGCGTCATTTGTTGGCATTGAGACAGCGGAAGTTCGATCGGGAAGCTGAATCATTAAAGCGAAATACTAAAAAACGTAAAGAGAAAACGTAGACGACTAGGAATTCCACCAGTCCGGAGGAAAATTCTGTGTTTTCTCATCGGGTTTATCAGGTTCACCGGGCTTAGCCGTCCGATCGGCGCACTCATCTTGGCCCTCAACAATGCCGTAGGGATGCATTCCACAGACTAACGGCGTGCCACCATAGACCTGCCCGTGGTAGTTTTCACAACTGGCACACAGCGCATGGGGCTTCACAATGGGATTTTGGGGCGCATTAAACTCCTGCATCGAAAGATCCACAAAAGGACTCAATAACGCAGTGAGAAACGCCTCTAGATCCTGATCGAGAAATTCTGTAATCGGCGTTGGTATATCGACTTCCTGGGTAAAGGTCGTCGTCATGTCCACCATAAAATCATCCGATAGCACCGCAATTCGATCGAGCATCCCGATCGCTTCGCGCGAAACTTCCAGGGCGATCGTCTCCATTTCCTGAGTCAAGCCTTCCAGCGTATTGCGAAGGTCCGTCTGCCAGTCACTCATAGTACGATCGCCTCAAATCCCTAAACATTGCTGAATTCTTTGTAGCACTAAGGTCATGTCCTCGGGACGGGCAATCACCGGATAGGCGACCGTACCCAAGTCCGTCTGAGAGGTCCGGTAGTCCAAAATCATCACCGCAGGCGGCGTCTCCAGATCCGTCAAGTCCGCCAGCCCCGCCTGCAAGGCATCCGGCGAAGTCCCATCCTGCCAATACACCAACAGCAAATCTACCCCCTGAGACCGCAGGCGCTGACTCATCTCCTGACCCTCTCGGACGATGCGCCCCCGCAGTCCTGCCGTCTGAAGATATTGCATCAGTGCTTGCAGCCATTCCGAGGGATTATCTAACGTCTTTTGGGACCCCGCCTTCTGAGACCATTGCGCACTGTCCACCAGCAGCACCGAAGGCCGCCCCCCAAAGCCGATCGCAACCTCCACTGTTTGCAACACCGCTGTCGGAGTCTGGCTAAACTGAGCGCAGGGAAAGACGGCGAGACCTGGAACCTGCTGCGCGGCTTGGGACATGGCCGGATCTAGCGTGACGATCGGCAGCGACGCTAGGTACGTTTGCTGTGTGATTTGTTTTAGAAAAATCGAAGGCCGGGACTGCATTCCGACCAGTATGACGGCATGGGGTTTCCAGACTCGGGCCAGCATTTCCGCTTGGTCCACATCGTAGGCTTCAATCACCCGATAGCTATGGGCTTGCAAAATCGGCGTTGGACTGTCGTGAGCGGACATTTCAAGGCTGGGCATCGCTTCGATCGGGTAAAAGTGAGGCTCCTGAAGATAGAGACACAATAAAGCCCTAGCGGGGATATCTATGGGGTTAGGCAGTTCGCTAGCGGTCGGTTTTTCGGCGGTGACGCGCTCCAACATGAGGGAGAGCGATCGCGGTGAAATGGGAATGCGCAAAAAGCCATCGGCTCCACTGTGGGCACGCTGCTGCTCCGATCGAGTCGCCGTCACCACCAGCGGGATATGACGAGTGGCTGCATCAGACTTGAGCAACGTCAAGACATCCCATCCTGAGAGCATCGGCAAGAATGGATTGATCAAAATTGCACAGGGTTGCAGTCTACGGGCTTTTTCCAAGGCTTCTGTCCCAGACCTCGCGATCGCCACCCGATAGTCCAACTCCGTCAACTGTTCTGTTAAATCCTCCAGATTTCTCAAACTCGACTCTACCACCAGCACCATGCGGTTTGGGTGAATGGCGGCACTCGATCGACTCATCACGGCGCGGTCGCGAGGCATCAGCGACACAGGCATCGGCGGCAGCAATAGTGTAAATTCACTGCCCTTCCCAGGCCGCGACGTAAAAGTGACATCCCCCCCGTGGAGCCGCGCCAGTCGCTGGGTTAACACCAGTCCCAGCCCCGTCCCTTCAAACTGCCGCGTCATCGGATTTTCCAACTGCTGAAACTTCTGAAAAATCAAATGCTGCTTATACGCCGGAATCCCGATTCCCGTATCCCACACCGTAAAGGCCACCCAGCCCTCCCAGCGACTCACCCGCAAGCCTGCTGATCCCTCCGGTGGCGTGAATTTGAACGCATTGGAAAAAAGATGTCGCAGCATTTGCTGAAGCCGCTGCGGATCCGCCACCAGCGTTTCTAGTCCCGGTTCGATCGCAATTTCGAAACTCGGTCCAAGCTGTTCCGGCGCATCGGGAATGGCATCAGGCGAATGGTGCTGGACCTGCTCTAGTGCCTGCTGACAGAGATACTTTAAGTCCACCGAAGCCGGATGCAAATCCAGATGGCCCGTTTCCATCCGAGTGAAATCTAGAATGTCATTCACAATGCTAATGAGCTGCTTACCACTGCGATGAATCAGTTGGGCATAGCGACGCTGCCGATCGCTCAAGGTCCCCATCATCGGGTCTTGCAAGAGTTTTGATAGACCCAGAAGGGCCGTGAGGGGCGATCGAAGTTCGTGACTGACACAGGCTAAAAACTCATCCTTGAGCCGATTGACCTGCATAAGGTCCGATCGTTCCGTGATTGCAGGCAGCGAATCAGGCGACGGCCCCATTGCTTCAGGGGGGGTGACATCCTGAAGCCAGAGCAGGTAACCCTTTTGAGGAGCGATCTTCCCCTCACTCGCCAGAGTTACAAATTCAGGGGCGATCGTTTGCCAGGTCACTTGAATCTGCCGAAACTCACCTGCCTTGGTTTGCCAGGTCTGAATTTGGGCCGTTTCTTGCTCCAGCAGCGCATCCGACACGATCGCCTCGGACTCCACCAAGAAACCCGCCACGAAGCTTACCCAATGTTCGTTAGGATATCGCCGCATCGCAGGAGGTCCGGTGTAATGCACCATCGTCGGTAACGGTAACGGCGAAAACAGTTCAGAGAGAGCCTTTTCAGCCCCATTGTCCGCAGAGAAGTTGTTGAGAGTCGCACAAGTCATGGTGGGTCACATAATCGCTGGACATAAACGCCCAGCCATCAGAGCCAGGAAAAAGCAAAATACTCAAGGAGCTATTATCCCGATGTTTCTTGCTCCTTGAGGAAACCGTTATGATCACTTCAGACTTAAGATATGGAATACAGATATTAAAAAAAAGTTAATTTTTACCGTGACCGACTTTCCTGACCCTCTTTTATCTAGCCCTGAGGCCGAAGCTCGGTTATTCGTCTGTTGTTTTCTGACAGGGCGATCGAATTGGCAGCGTCTCTCTGAACTACTGCCCAACCGCAGCTATGTCCTGATTCAACCCCAATCTCAATCTGAACTCTTGCAAGTCCTCGATCGGAGCAGCCTTAAACGGAGCAGTCTTGAACCCAACGGCCAAATCGACTGTCTTCTCCTCCAGGACAGTCCTGCCCTGATTGGCTTGATCAGTTGGCTGGGAGAACATGCCACACTCTTACCCACTGTAATTCTGACGGATAAGCCCCCCAGTCAAGCCACCGAAAAGCCCTTTCCGATTTTGTATCATGAAGCGGAAGTCCGTCTGTCCATGGCGCAGCTAGACTTGATCCCGCGTAAGTTACAAGAAGCGATCGAAGGCTTCCTTCAGCTTTCACCCAGTTGCTACCTTCCCGAACCCGACGACCTAGAGGACTTCGGCGCAGAAATGGGCCGGTATATCAATACCCTCGAAGATCCAGACAGCGCCAAGACCCAACTCGTTACTGAACAGCAACGCCTCTCCAACAAGCTCAAAGAACGTCTCGGCTATCTTGGAATCTACTACAAACGCAGTCCTCAGGACGCACTGCGCAACTTGCCCCCAGAGGAACAAACCCTTCTCATTAGCGAACTCAAAGCTCAATATCGCGGTATTGTGTTGGGGTATTTCACTGGAGATGAGGAGATTAATCAAAAAATTGATGCTTACGTCGATGTGGCATTTTTCGCCGACATGCCCGTGTCGCAAGTTGTAGAAATTCATATGGAAGTGATGGATGACTTCGTAAAGCAACTTAAGCTAGAAGGCCGCAGTGATGAGATTGTTTTGGACTATCGTTTGACCTTAATTGATGTCTTAGCCCATCTCTGTGAAATGTACCGACGATCGATTCCCACCGAATCGCTCAAATCTGAAGGCTCCCCAGCTTAGAATATAACCCTGTAGCCTCCAAATCCATCCATCACTTCTATGCATAACACCCGCAAAATCTACGTCTTGAAGCTTTATGTCGCTGGAAACACTCCAAACTCTCTTCAGGCATTGAAAATGCTGAATCAGATCTTGGAGCAGGAATTTCAAGGGGTCTATGCGCTAAAGGTAATCGACGTTTTAAAAAATCCCCAACTCGCAGAGGAGGACAAAATCCTCGCAACTCCCACCCTCGCCAAAATCCTCCCGCCGCCCGTTCGACGAATTATTGGGGATTTATCCGATCGTGAACGGGTTCTGATCGGGCTAGACTTACTCTACGAAGAGCTTCAAGATGATCAAAATGAAGCTTGGGAAAGCCAGTAATATCACCCAGCAACACAATTCTTAGCCCGTTTTTCAAGGTCAAAGTGAGCCTAGGGCGGACAGGCATGTTACAAATTTAAAGAAGCAATTTGACTTAATCCTGGTTTGAAGCGACAGACAAGTTTATGGAACCGACTCCAACGCCCGAAAAGAACCCTCTACAACTACTGGGAGTCCAGAAAATTAGGACTCTGATTG
>JANMIS010000853.1:0-1227 GCA_031375925.1 Synechococcales cyanobacterium OTE_70_concoct_197_sub | reverse complement strand
GGAATGATTCACGACTCCGGCTCTCCATCCTCATCTGCATTCGTCGAATAAACGTAAGCCTCAACGTTGCGGGCGTGGCGCCTTAGCAGTTCGGCGCTGGCTTCTATTCCTGGCACGCATTCCGGTGGTACGACCAGGCCGAGAAGTGTCGACATATCGAGCCGGTAGAGGGGCGTCGGGTCGCTGTCTTCAGGCGTTGGCGTGCGCATGCTTGTGGATGCAAGCTGGCAGCCTGCGTTACGAGTTCCTAAACCCTTTGGAGCACCAAAATGGAATCGACCGCTTCGCCGTTAAGCTTTTGCGTCGACTCGATGTCGTACCAAAAATCATGCACAGCAACCAGTTTGAGCTTCTTGCATTTTGCCAACAAGCTCTTTAGCTGGGGGGCCGTGTAGATTCGAAGTGTGATATGGTCGGAAAGGCGGAACGATTCTTGCTTTTTCTTGACGAGCATGGAGATCCGCAATTTTTCCAATCGCGTCTTCATGCTGGTTTCGACTACGGTCAAAGCATAGTAGACGGATAGATCCTCGTCCTTGGCGGCCCAGCGTTCCGTGCCCCACAAGTCTCCGTCAACGGGAAGCAAATGAAGCGATAAAATGAAAACGCCACCCGGCTTGAGGTGTTCGGCAACGCAATCCAAATGCGCGAGCGCCGCTTCTTCGGATTCAAGGTGCCGAAAGGTATTGATGGAATTGATTGCAGCATCAAAGGGTTGATCGAACTTGAAGTTCGTCATGTCACCAACGACAGTCTCACCCTTAACACCGAGCTTCTTGAGTTTCTTCTTGCAGTACTCTAGTGCAATTGGATTGAGATCCAAACCGGTCATCGCAAAACCGCGAGTTGCCATGTCACACACGAGTCTACCTGAGCCACACCCCAACTCAAGCACTGTGCTTACAGGAAATGGAACGTATTTTTTGAAAACGTCCTCACAAAACTTGGACTCCTTCGGGGTCTCCTTTAAAAAGCCAAGCTCATAAAGTTGGGGATAGTCGTACCATGACTTCACGGTCTCATTTCGAACCTGTTTCGGTGAGGTCGACTTAGACACCGCGGCAGCAGGCTTCTTTTTGGCCGTCTTGGCCGTCTTGGCCGTTGATGCGATAGCCCCAACAGATTTGCTGGTTTCTTTAGGCCTGGTCGCTGCCTGCTTCGTCTCGGCGACGGACACCGATTTGGTCGTCTTAGCGTTCCCAGTCTTCGCGGCGGTCTTTGGTTCAG
>JANMIS010000833.1:0-3488 GCA_031375925.1 Synechococcales cyanobacterium OTE_70_concoct_197_sub | reverse complement strand
GCGACATTGCCGCGACGAACTGGCGATCTGCTCCTGTTCATGTGGAACCGTGTTCTGAGGCTTAATTGACATTTCGGTGGGCAGTCGCACTAAAAACTCGCTCCCTTTACCGTGCCCTTCACTTCGTGCTTCCACACTGCCGCCATGCATTTCAACTAGGCGTCGAACTAAGGAAAGTCCGATCCCCAGACCGCCTTGCGATTTCTCCAACGACCGATCCACTTGCGTGAACATCTCGAAGACTTTCGGCAACATATCGGACGGGATACCTACGCCGGTATCTTTGATGCTTACTACAACTTCGCTCCCTTTACCCTCAACAGTCAAGCTAATACTTCCACCCCTTTCGCAGTATTTGGCCGCGTTGTTGAGAAGGTTAGAAAACACTTGTCCAAGCCGGGTCGCATCAGCATCGACGAAAATCGGTTCGGACGGCATAGCAATGATCAGCTTGTGGCCACTATCTGCAATATGTGGTTGGCTGGTTTCAACTGCGTTGTTAATCACTGTCGATAATGCAAGGCGTTCTTTTCGAAGTTCTAATTTACCTTGGCTGATACGGCTTACATCCAGCAGGTCGTCAATGAGGTGGACCATTTGTCCAACCTGACGCTCCATCATCGTGCGGACCTCTTGGACTATTTCAGAGTTACCTTGCGACAACTGCATGATTTGCAATCCGCTTCGGATCGGAGCGAGTGGATTGCGGAGTTCGTGAGCCAACGTCGCTAAGAATTCGTCCTTCCGCGCGTCGGCCTCGGACAGTTCTCCAGCCAAGCGACGCAACTCTTCCTCGGCACGTTTTCGATCGGTGATGTCGAATGTTGCAAGCATCGCGCGCGCTGGCCTCTGTTGACTGGCTTCACCCTCAAAGTAGACCTGTTTGCGAACACGCAGCCAGCGGACCTCCCCCGAAGGCCAGACGACACGGTGATCCATCGCAAAACCTCGATCACCAGCCGGGTCGAGCGAAGCGGCGATACGAGGCAATAACTCAATGCGATCATCTGGGTGAATCGTCGCGTGGAGGCGTTCACGAGGAAGCACCATCGCGTTTTCCCCTAGTCCAAACTGGCGAGCTGTTTCAGCGGATAGTTGGTTGAGCCCAGTGCTGTAATCGATTTCCGCCAGCGCTAGACCAGCGACTTGCACACCGAGTTCCAACCGACGCTCGGCGGCTTTGATCTGGGCAAGCAAGCTCGCCCGATGCAAACTCGCCGCCAGCATATCGCACGCGCTTTGAATGAACTCCACATCGCCCACCTTCAAGTGAGTAAGGTGGCCGGAAACAAATGCGACGGTGCCCAGCAAACGCCCTTCGACCACGAGAGGAAAGCCAGCATAGCTGGTTGCCCCCTCTGCCGCTAACACTGCACAGCCTGGTTGGGTACTATGCTGCAGATCTTCGACGACCAATCGAGTCTGAGTTTCTGCAACTAGCCCGCATAGTAATTCCCCGAACCGCACCGTGGCAAATCGCGATCGGTCGGCCTCGGATACCCCATACGACGAATCCAGTTGCAGAATACGTGGATCGTTGGGCACAGGTTGGTAATGAAAGAACATGTCCATGCCGAGCAGTTGCCCAAGGTCACCGAACACAGTGTTCAGTAGCTCGCGTTCCGACAGTTGATTGAGGAGAAGCAATTCAGACGTGCGGGCAAGTAAAGCGAGCCGTTTACTGCGGAGTTGTTCTAACGCTTCTGACTCTTTCCGCTCGGTAATGTCGCGTGTGATTCTTGAGGTGCCGATCACCTTGCCTGACGCATCCATGAGTGGTGAAACGGTGATCGAAGCGTGAAATTCACGTCCGTCTTTTGCAATCCGGATCGCTTCAAAAGCCACACCCGATTCCCCAGCGGCGATCTTTCGCTTCAGCTCAAATTCCTCCTCATGCCGAGCTGAGGGGATCAATAGCATGATCGATTTCCCCAACATCTCGCCGGCGCTATAACCGAAAATCTTTTCTGCACCGCGATTCCAACTGGTAACGATCCCGTTCAGATCATCACTCAAAAGTGCATCGAGGGATGATTCCACAATGGCTGCCAGCCGTACTAAAGATGCTTCTACTTGCTTTCGTTGGGTGATCTCCGTAGCTACCCCAATGAGTTGACGGGGTACCCCGGATGGGTCCCGCATAAAGACGGCGTCGTGACTGTGGAACCAATGCCAAGCACCCCCACTGTCGCGCATCCGGTGTTCGAATTCGGCGACTTCGCCATCGGCAAGAACGAGAACACGCTCCAAGTGCTGCTCGAATTGCGGCAGGTCATCCGGGTGCATCAGGGTCGGTACGACTTCCGTCCCCATGGCCTGAACTTCATCGGGCGTATAACCTAGCAGCAAGGCCATGTTGCGATTCACAAAGACGCTTCGTCTTTCTACAACATCAAAAACTTGCAATACCCCCGGCATGATCTCCGCGATCCGCTGCAGGAAGTGGGCTTTATCTCGCAATTCCGCTCCGATCCGCAGCCTTTCCGTGATATCGAGTACCACGGCAATGAGTCCCAGGAATTCTCCTTCTGGCGATCGCAGGGCAGTGACGTTGCTGTGGGCGCTGAGTAGCGATCCGTCTTTGCGGCAGTATGTCTTTTCAATCTGAAAATCGGGGCCACCCGCCACCAAACGGCTGATTGCTGCGTTAGTCTCAACCATAGAGGACGAGTGCGTGACCTCGATGACGTTCTTATCGAGCAACTCCGCCTCCGAGAAGCCTAGCATCTCGCACCAGCGCTGATTGACCATTCTCATACGAAAGGCGGCATCCGTTTGAACAATTCCGGCGGGCGATTGACTCAGGATTCCACGCAGGCTTGCCTCGCTTTCACGCAGCGCCTCCTCCGCACGTCTGCGTTCGGTAATATCGCGAACATTGCACTGAACTACGGATCGGCCGTCTTCCTCATAAAGATTAGCAGTCAACTCAATCTCGCGAAGTTCCGCGTTTGGACTGCGCAAGGAGAGCTTCTCAAAACGGGCCTGTCGCGTCTTCTGCAAGGATGGGAACATCTCCAGGCTGGCCTTCGAATCCGCCAACAATCCTATCTCATTCAATTCCTTTCCGATCAAACGGTCATGAGGGGTCTCGAGTAACGATGTCATGAAAGGATTTGCGTCTACAATCTTTCTGGTCTCGGGGTCGAGCAGCAGTACTCCGTCATGGGCCGCCTCGAACAGCCTGCGGTATCGAATCTCAGATGTGCGCAATGCAACTTCTGATGACAACTCGTCGTGAATGTCCGTATTGGCTCCAATCCATTCGTAGACGTTGCCGTCGGCCTTGAACACCGGTACGCCCCTCACGCTAAACCAACGATAGTCGCCCGCCTGTGTACGGACTCTGAACTTGTTCAAGTGAATCGTTCGGGTCTCAAGCGAATGTTTCCAGAGTGAGACGGTGCGATCGCGATCGTCCGGATGGATTGCATCGAGCCAACCCCAATCCGATTTTTGCTCGTCGGTCTGTCCCGTGACCACGCGCC
>JANMIS010000825.1:0-2904 GCA_031375925.1 Synechococcales cyanobacterium OTE_70_concoct_197_sub | reverse complement strand
CTTCAAAATCTTTAATGCGATCGCCCCCACCCCAAAAATCGCACCCGATAAACAGGCTAAAAAGCCCGACATCAACATCAGCTTCCAACCTAACCAAGCGCCGATCATCGCAAACAATTTCGCATCACCACCGCCCATGGCATTTGGCCCAAAACAAAGCCGACCAATCCAAGTAATAATATCCAATAGCCACAGCCCCAGCACCGCCGAAACTGCCGCCACCAAAAAGCCCAGAACCGTCGAAGCCAGCGAACCTGTGCCCGCTGCGATCGAAGTCTGAAATGCTAATCCCAATACCAATCCTGACTTCATTAATCGATTTGATAGCGTCAAAGTATCGAGATCAATTAAGGCCAACGCTAATAGATAGCTAATAAAAACCCAGTAGCCGATCGTCTGTAACGAGAAGCCGTAAAATAAATAGATTGCTAAAAATAACAGCATGACGATCGCTTCCACCAACGGATAGCGAAACGAAATAGGCGCACTACAATGCGCACATTTCCCCCTCAGCATAAACCAACCGAAAATAGGCACATTTTCCCGCATGCGCAACGGCGTAAGACAGTGGGGACAGCGCGATGGCGGATACGAAAGCGATAGTCCCGCAGGCAATCGATAGATCACCACATTTAGGAAGCTCCCGATCGAAGCTCCTAAAATTGCAACAAGAACGATCGCTGACCCTTCAAATAAAAAGTCCATTAAAACAACACTCCGGACATTTTTTAGAGAAAGAGGACTAGACAAGAAAGCTATCCATCCTTTAGCGTGCTGATTAACAATAATGGCACTGGATGGATAGAATATGGACCTCATTGTACAGAATGTCCTCCAAAAAATGGGGATTGTTAGTAAACCCAATTGGACTGCTCTTACCGTTCTACTCACAACGATTCTGACGTTGTGTGGAAAGGTCAACTTCATGAATTTGAGTCGATATAGTGGTCGCAATGAGAAAACCTTCCGCCGTCAGTACGCAAAACCGCTCAACTTTCCTGCTTTTAATCGTGCCTTTGTTGAAATCGAGATCCCGGAAGCTCATCCAGTTATAGGGGCCTTAGATGCGTCATTTGGCAACAAAAGCGGAAAAAAGACGTTTGGATTAGACCACTTTTATAATGGAAGCGAGGGACGCAGCGAACGAGGATTAGAAATCTCCTTGATAGCCGTGGTCGATACAGTAACAGAGCAAGCATACAGTTTCCACGCTCAACAGACCTATGCAAAACGCCTGAATCCATCCCTAACGCGGACGGACTACTATTTGCTCCATCTAGAGCAGTCTCGGCCCTATTTGCCCGCGCGTCTCAAGTATTTAACGGTGGATAGCGCTTATGCCAATGCACCTTTTATTAATGGAGTGAAAGCCCTGGGACTGGATGTGATTAGTAAGCTCCGCCAAGACGCCAATCTCCGCTATTTATTCAAGGGAGAGCAAAAAAGTAGAGGCGCTCGGCGTAAATATGATGGCAAAGTTGATTTTAGTGATTTTAGCCGCTTTACCTGGATTAAGCAGATTAAAACAGGTGTGGACCTGTATACCTTACTCGTTTGGCATCAAACGCTAAAGCAAAAAATTCGACTAGCCTGCCTGGTGGACCGTCGGAATCCAGCAAAGCTAGGATATGTTCTACTGTTTTCCACCGATGTCAATCAAAGTGCAGAGGAGATTTTGCGCTTTTACCAGTTACGATTCCAAATCGAATTTATTTTTCGGGACGCAAAGCAATTTACAGGCTTAAGTGATTGCCAAGCGCGCAATGAAAAAGCGCTGGACTTCCATTTCAATATCAGTCTCATGGCCTTGAATCTGGCCAAACGAGAAGCCCGACTTCAGCATACGGGGACGGAAAAGTTCATATTCTCGATGAATAATGTCAAACGAGGCGCACTGAATAACCACTTATTGGACCGATTTATTGCAATGTTAGACCTAGACCCAACCTTGATTAAATCCCACCCAAACTTCCAATCCCTACGAGAATACGGGCTTATAGCCGCCTAAAAATGTCCGGAGTATTGATTTAATGGATTTCGTAAGTGTATCCAAGATGAGTTCTCTCATGCCTATTTCTTGGATTGTGGTGGAAATGTTCGTGAAATCTCTGGACGTGATGGAATCTTTATTTGTGAGAAGCATACAATTTTTGGAGAAGCTGCAATGACTGGGATCGTCATTGGGTTTTTGGTCAAAAAGAAGAAAAATGATAGTTGTCGAATCTTTTACTCACATCCATTTAATATTCATGAGCTTAGAGAGAACAAGATCAAATATATTGAAAATACATCTTTCCAAGACATTCCATTTGACCACATTACACCAGATAAAAAGTCAAATTGGATTAATTTAACAGACAATGATTTCAATACATTTTTACCATTAATTGATAAAGATGTAAAAGCCGGAAAATCTCAGGAAGCAGTCTTCCAAATTTTCTCACGCGGGGTAGAAACGGGTCGAGATGAGTGGGTGTTTGACCTCTCAGAATCTTGTCTAAAAAGTAAGGTTGAATATTTAATAGATGGATACCGAAGAGATCTCGAAAAGAAGGGAAGACTTGAGCTAGATATTAAGTGGGATAGGCAACTTGAAAGATATGCTACGAATGGTATTCCAATTGATTTTGATGCTAATCAAATCAGATATGGAATTTATCGCCCTTTCTCAAGACAGTACTTGTATTTTGACAAGCATCTTAATAGGATGCCTGGTCAAGCCTCGAAGATATTTCCAACAAAAGAGAGTGAGAATAAGTTAATTGGCTTTATGGGACAGTCAGCGGGAAAACCATTTTCCATCATTGGAACAAAGTTTATTCCCGATCTAAATTGCATAAGCCCTGCTTCAGGCGGAACTCAATGCCTTCCCCTCTACCGCTATGAGAAAAATGGCGATCGCAT
>JANMIS010000819.1:0-2513 GCA_031375925.1 Synechococcales cyanobacterium OTE_70_concoct_197_sub | reverse complement strand
GCAACAAACACTCCCGCGACAACCTCCCCTTTATCATCGCGGGCAAAGGCGGGGGCACGATCAACTCCGGACGCTTCCTGCCGGAGACTAAAGGGAATCAAGGCGACCTGCTCACCACAATCCTATCCTGCGCCGGCATCCCGCTTGATCGCCCAATCGGTATCGCAACAAAGCAAATTAAGGAGATGACCCACAACGTTTAAACGCTTCAATAATTGCTAGTCATTGCTTGCTCTAGCACCGCTCAACGAGGGTAGGCGAAGTGGCAGATTTCATGGACGCGGCATGCGTTACCTTCGCCCGTACGGCACTTCAGTGGCACTGCTCGACGACGATTTATAACAGCCCAGCCTTAGCCACACCCCTGACAACGATCAGCAAACGACCAAGCACTTACTTTGCTGCCTCGATTCGAACGTTGCTGAACGTCAATGCGGCGATCCCGTTCTTTCCATAAAGCAAATTGTCCTGACGCCATGCTTTGCTATCCAAGTAGGAAATGGTCGTCGCAGATAAAGGCACCTTTAGTTTGAGCAGCAACCGATTGCCCTCTGCTCTGCCTGTTTCGATTTGATTTGCATTTCCGTCGAAATAAAACTCAGAGGCCAATGTACTGGACCAGCTAACTTCGCTATCGAATTCAATAGCGACCTCGTCTCGTTTGTCTGTGAGGAAAGAAGCACACCGAAGATTGGGGGCAAGAATCGACGCGCCTGATTGCACTTGATAATGATCGCGTTCCACAAGCGGGCATATCAGCCGAGCCATTTCTGCATACCCCTCGATGGGATAGTGGCAGCCGCCGGGCGGCTTGATCCCGAGCGTCGACATGAGACTTAGATTCGAAAACGAATTGGCCAACGATCGCTGAACTTCTCGCAGCTGATTGTCGGATCCGTCAACCCCCATAGAACAAGCCTTTGGCCATATTTGAAAAACATAGTAATGCTGTATGTTTGGAAAGTCCTGTTTCCAAGCACCTGACAAGTCAACGAACAGATCGCGGTACTGCTGCCAACCGTAACCGCCGGTCGGACCGTCCGCGCCTTGATCGTTCTCACCCTGATGCCACAGAACACCGCGAATACCGTGCGTCAACTTGGCTTGCTGCACACGCCATAGCAATCGGCCATAAATCGTTGAAACATCGGTAGGATTGGATTCGTTTCGCTGATGTTGGTCAATTCGCGATCCACCGACTGCTCCGTTGAGGATGCAAATGGGCACCTTGTGATTTTCGACCAAGCGTTTCGCAAGCTCCATACCCCAGTAGCCGATCTGCGCTTTGCCCGCATTGCGATCACGAACTACGGCATTGCTCCAAACCGGTTTTCGAGCGTTTTCAGGATTTGAGCCAGTGCATCCAAAGCTCCGTATCCAGTCGCTTGTAAAACTCGGATCGGTTGGCCCGACGTCGGTCGCTTCGGCATTGGACTGTCCGTTAATGATGAAAGCGTCGCCGCAAATGAGATTTGACGCACGATACAAAATACTCTCGCTCTCGCCGTTCTTTGAGCCGAACTCAATACGATACTTGACCATGCCGGGATTGATTCTAAGCTTTAATGCGTACTTTCTATCCAACGCTATGTCCTGGCTGACTGTTTGGTAATGCACGTCATCTGCAAAGGCCCTTAGAAAGACTCCTTGCGCAGCCAGCCCAGGTTCAAGCTTACCACGGCACTGCAGGCTTCCTGTCCCTTTTTCATCGCGGGCAATGAACTGATTATCGACCGGCATTTCCTCACCAGATGGTTCTCGTGAGAGCCAATCGGAGGAACTGGGCTGCTTTACCAAAATGCTCGCCGAACCCATGGTCGGATCACCACCATTGCTTATCGCAACGGTGACCTTCATTGGGCCATTTCCTTGTGCCCGTGTGAGAACAAGTCGGTCGCTTTCCACACGCTTGATAACGGCCACATCGTCTATATGCCACTGATACTGCAGTTCTCCAACTCCTTTTTCTTGCATGTCCGCCAGATTGGTTATTTGTGGGACGACTTCAATTGTATCACGACCGTTCCAGTCCCCCGGCGCACTTAGGGAAAGAACAGGCTCTGGCAAGTCTTCGACGATGGTAATTGGAACTTCTTTTTCGACGATGGAGTTCAAGAATAAAGCTTTGAACCGAAGCGTCATCCGACGGTTACCAACGGACCGACCGGCGCTAAGGACATAGTTGAATCGGTCAGTAACAACGCTCTTTGTCCCGTCATCTCCCGTTAACTCCCATAGGACTTTGTAAGCGTCGCCCGGATTGGCAGTGACTGTTACACTCGTTCCTTCCCTGAGCTCGATTTGTTGATGGGAGAGAGAAATCGCACTTGCAGATTGAACGATATGCCCGGTGACGGTTTGATTCGGTTTCTGGTTTTCGAACTGCAACTTCATCCATTCGGGGGTACGAGCGACCTGAGAGACTCGAACTTCATCAAGGTCGCCTACGAAGTCATAGTTGTGGTACCAACCGCCGATCCACAATCGGCCAGGGCTCTTGATATTGAGCGTGG
>JANMIS010000815.1:0-7996 GCA_031375925.1 Synechococcales cyanobacterium OTE_70_concoct_197_sub | reverse complement strand
GGTATCAAGGAAGCAAAAAACTCCTAGCGTACAAAGCCAATGTACAAGCATTTTATACTCAAGGATTTTTATTTTGATTCAAGGGTGACACTGGGTTACCCGGAAAGGAAACGTAAAAACACCTAGAACTTAACAAATCATCAAGTTTTTTAGTTAAATCTTGACACATATCATACAAGGCTTAGACCCTAATCCCTGTTTTTTGTTCCGAGACCTGCCCTTTGACAGATTCGATCGATCGTCTCTGAATACTTCATCTTGAACGTTTCGGCAGAAAACTGTTGGGCGTGATGCCTGATGACTTCTGGAACACATGCCTGAGATTCAAACAGTCGTACCGCATTGACCACAGCGGTGACTTCCTGCCGTTCAAACAGAATACCCGTCCCACGCTCACCCCAAACCCGAACATCCTTGACCGTTTCACTCGTTCCACCCTTTCCATAGGCGATTACAGGCGTTCCACAGGCTTGGGCCTCCACCGGGGCAATCCCAAAATCTTCATAGGCTGCATAGACAAAGGCTTTGGCCTGGGACATGTAGGTTGCGACTTCCGGGTCCGATCGCCACCCCAAAAACTGAATATTCGATCGTGCCTTGGCTTGCAGCATCGCTTGGTCCGGCCCTTCGCCAATAATGAGCAGCGGCAACCCCAACTGGTTAAAGGCATCCACAATCAGCCCAACTTGCTTGTACCCCACCAGGCGGGAGACCACGAGATAGTAGTCCTGTTTTTGGTCCGAGAAGGTGAACCTGCCGATCGCCACTGGCGGATAGATCACCTCCGCCTCTCGACGATAACAGCGCCAAATCCGACGAGCAGTTGTCTGAGAATTTGCAATGAAATGGTCGACTCGGTTCGCGGATAGCACGTCCCACTGCCGTAATTGATGCAACAAATATCGGATCAATGCACCCTTCACCCCTTTTCCCGCATTGCCATGGCCCAAGTAATCAAAGGTCAAATCCCAGGCATAGCGCATAGGGGCATGGCAGTAACAGATGTGAACCTGCTCGGCTCGGGTCAACACGCCTTTTGCCACCGCATGGGATGACGACAAAATTACATCGTAGTCACGCAAATCCAACTGCTCGACCGCCAAGGGCATCAGCGGCAAATATTTCTGCACCCCATACTCCGCACGCGGGAAATGCTGTAAAAAAGTATGGCCGATCGATCGGCCATACAAGTAGCTCTCAGGATTACAGGATTCAAAGTCAATCAGCGCATACAAATCCGCATCTAGAAAACTCAAAATATCCCGCACCACAAGCTCAGAACCCCCTGTAGCTTTGGGGGTCAGCCATTCATGAACAAGGGCATAGCTTAGATTTGAGAGATCTAGATTTTGGCGCATTGCGGACGGCCCCAGATCACGGTTTCTTGCTTGTAAATCGCCATTCCGGGCTTCGCACCTTTGGGTTTGTAGACATGTTTTGGCTGCGTATAGACCACCGGAACCTGCTCACTCTGGCGGGCTTGACTATAATAAGCCGCTAAATCCGCCACGTATTTTAAATCCTCATCTTGGGCAACTTCACCCGCAGGCAATCGCAACAGCACATGACTCCCAGGAATCTCTTGGGTATGAAACCACAGATCGTAGTCGCCCGCTAGTCGAAAGGTCAGCAGATCGTTTTGGCGGTTGTTGCGCCCGATGAGGATCTCATGGCCGCTGGGGGTCTGGTATCGGCGAGGCTGGCTGGCAGATTCTGTTTTGTCGGTTTTATCGGCAGATTTATTAGATTTAGAAGCAGATTTGATGCTGGATTTGACCGTCGATCGCCCGCCCAATTTACCCCCGGATTTAGCACCAGCCTTTGCGCTGGCCTGACGCACACTTTTGACGCTAGATGCCACACCCGGAGCGGCTTCAACTTGGTACTTAGATCCAGCCAAATAGCCCTGCTGAATCAACTCATCGCGAATATCTTCCATTGTCGTCAAGTCGTCCGCCGATCGGTACTCTTCACTCTGCATTAAGGCCGTCTCCACCTGTTCAAGATAGGCAACTTCCTCTAAAACCTCCGTCAGCAGCGGCATCACGGCATCTCGCGATCGTTTGAACTTCTGATGCTGTTTGTACAAAACTTGGGCGTTTTGAACCGCGCTGCGATCGGGGGCCAGTGGAATCGTCATCGGCAATCCCGTCGCGAAGTCCGTTACCACCAGCTCTGTCATCCCCACCTGCCAATCTTGCAGGTGCGCCATCAGCAAATCTGCCTGGAACCGAATCTCATCAGCCCGATCGCTTTCCCTCAGACGCGCCTCAAATCCAAGCTGTTTTGTCTGCAATTTACCGAGCAAAAGCTTTAACCGTTGCTGAAGCTGATGACGCAGTTGACCAAACTGCTGCTTAGACAGCCCGCCGCCATAGTAGTCATTCAAGATGGCCTGAATCGAGACCGCCTGAACCGAGACCGCCGAATCAGATTTTGCCAATCCGGCATCAAATTTTGGATCCGCCAGAAGCCGATAGCCTGTCGTAGTCACTGACGGAGCAAAAGTCTTGGTTTCCAGACATTTTAACCAACGTTGCCAACTGTCATAAAGTGATCGCCATTCCGCTTCAGACAGAGTATTGGAAGACCGATCGGCGTCCAAACCAGCTTGATCTAATAGCTCCAACGTCAACGCCGAACTCAAGCCCCGATAGTTCTTCACAAAGAGTTTTTTCAAAACCGTCGGAATCAGCGCCAGACGCTCTTGCCAGCGATCGAACGGCTCCTCAATACTCGGCATCGGCTGGGTCGAACTGGGCGGTAACTGATAGCGATCCCCCGTTTGAATCGGTCGCAGACTGGACTGCGCCGCACTCACTTGGTGCGCTGCCGTGACAATATCGCCCTGCTCATTCACCAGCACCGCATTGCTGTACTGCCCTTGGACCTCCACATAGAGATGCCACAGCACGGGATCCCCCGGTCTCTGACAAAACTGCAAGTCCAAAACCCGCTCCCAGGGCTTCACCAGCTCCATCCCACAGAGCGCCAACCCACCCAACTGATGCCAAAGCTGCTGACTAAACGTGAAGGTATCGGGCGATCGAGGGGGCGCATCCCCGCAGTGCAACCTCGCCGCCTGAGGATGCCAAGAAATCGTCAACCAACTGCGCCCCGTCAGCGTTCTCAGGGCCAGGGCCAAGGTAAACCGATCGCACTGATAAACCTGCTCTAAACGAGCGGGCAAAGTCTCGGCAACAAACGCCTGTCGAACGGCTACCAGCGTTGTGAAATCTACGGGCTGCACAGAAAACCTCTAGGGAGTCAAAATTAAGTCAAATCTCGTCAAAACCTTACTTCAGCGAAACTTATCTTTACAGATAAACCTCTAAATTTTTGCCTCGACACTTTAACTGATTCAAAAGCGCAAAATTACCTAAATCTACAAATAGGCTTCTCTGAGCTTGCAAAAGGATAGAAACTTGCTCGAAATGCCCCAAATTCCCTATTTATCCTATTTCGCCATTTTTCGATAAAGAGGTATAAAAGCCATGCATCTGGTGATTCACCTCACTTTTACTTACAGAAGCAGTTGCAGACAATATTCCGAAGAATTTAGAGTGAAAAGAAGCAAAAATGCTCCGCAGGATAGTGAGGTCACATTAATATTGACCTTCAGTTTTCCATAGGGCATTACCTTTTATCTAGAATAACGATAGTTAAGGCCCTTTTTTCTTGAAATTTCAAGAATATTTGTCATTTAAGCTTGTTCATCCCACATTTTTACGGTTAGGATAAAAATAATCGTTAAATGTGCTCTGGTCCAGGATCTTCCATACCCCCTATGACAGACATTAAGCTAATTAATATTGGATTCGGGAACATTGTATCGGCGAGTCGCGTTATTGCGATCGTTAGCCCTGAATCCGCTCCCATCAAGCGCATCATCACTGATGCTCGGGAACGCGGCGAACTGATTGATGCCACCTATGGGAGGCGAACTCGTGCGGTCATTATCACCGATTCGGGTCACGTCGTCCTATCTGCAATTCAACCCGAAACGGTCGCAAATCGGTTTGTGACCAGCAAGGAATCTAGCAATGGTGAGGATGCTTAAGAAGCGGAATTTAGACCGCGTTAGGCAAACCCCTTTCAGGCCCAGTCCTTCAAGTTAAAGCGAAGCATGACCCAATGCTTCGCTTTTTGATATTCTGAACATGCGCACTGTATTTGTACTAGAAGGAGCATCAATGGGTAGCCCAACCGCAGAACTCAGCAAAGCAGAAGACCTCAGCAAAGCCAAAGGGCGACTCATAGTTCTCACTGGACCCAGCGGCGTTGGTAAGGGCACGCTTTTAAAATCCTTGCTTCAGCGCCATCCTGAACTTAAGCTTTCCATCTCCGCTACCACCCGATCGCCCCGCGAAGGAGAAATAGATGGCGTTAACTATTACTTCATCACTCGACAGCAGTTTGACTTAATGGTGAGCGAAGACGAATTTATCGAATGGGCCGAATTTGCCAAAAACTGCTACGGCACCCCGCGCCGCGCCGTCCAAGAACAGCTTGAAGCGGGCGAATGGGTGATTCTGGAAATCGAACTCGATGGGGCCAGACAAATCCGCCAAAGTTTCCCCGAAGCCTACCGCATTTTTATCCTGCCACCTTCCATTGAAGAACTCGAAAGTCGGATCCGAGGTCGAGGTCAAGACTCCGACGATGCGATCGATCGTCGTCTCCAACGCGCCCAAGCTGAAATTGATGCTGCGAATGAGTTTGATGTACAGATTATTAACGATGAATTTGAGGCGGCAGTCGATCGCCTAGAGCTGACTCTGTTTCCAGCTATGGCAGCACTTCAGGTGTGATACATATCACGGGGATCGATGAGAAAAACCCACAGTATTTCTTCATATTGTGTACTTCCTTATCTAACTTTTACGAATACTCACAGGGCAACCAACAATAGGCAAGGGGATCTTATCTTAAGGGAAGTTTGGTGCTCCCTCAATCTTCCGTAGGTTTCGCTTTCAAGCGTCACCTGCTTCTCAACTACCCTGTGAGCGAATTTATGCACACTGCTTCATCTGTTGTCACATTTCTCCGATCGCTTCTAGTCGCCCTTTGCCTGGGCTTTCTCGTGCCGATCGTCAGCATTCTTATCGCCCTCACAGCCTTGGTATTGATCGGCTGTATTCCTGGATTCGTGGGGCTGAGTCAGTCGGGCCTTCAAGGATTGGCAAACTTTTTGATGACCTTTGGGAGTGGCAACTGTATTGAAGGGGCGATCGTAATTGGTGCAGCCTTTGCATTCGTTACCATTCTCTTCGATAGCTACGTCAGCTACCGACACCGCAGCTTCTAAAGCGCCAAGCATAACGGAAACCGCAGAGAGACCACAAACTCCCCATTCCCCTCTATCCTGTAAAGAGTGCTTTTGAAAACCTCAGACCGACGCGTTTGGGCCAACATGATTTCTTTAAGGTGCAGTATGGTTAGGCTTGTGAATCGATCGGCAGCTTTAGCAACAGCTTGGACAGCAACTTGGATGACCGCGTTAGCAACAGCCTCATTGCGCTTAGTCTTGATTTTAGGCATTTTGATTCTAGGGACCACAGCGCCCGCTCTCGCCCAGAGCAAATCACCCACACCCCAAGTTTCACCCAGCCTAGCCTCATCCAAAACCTCGGTTCAGCCCTACCTCGATCGCGTCGTCAAAAATATCAGCGAGTTTCAACTTGCTAACGGACTCAAGTTCATCGTCCTCGAACGCCATAACGCTCCCGTCGTCTCGTTTCATACCTACGTCGATGTCGGCGGCGCGGATGAACCCAAGGGCAAAACCGGAATTTCTCATTTCCTCGAACACCTCGCCTTCAAAGGCACCACTCGAATTGGAACTCAGGACTACGCCAAGGAAAAGGTGTTGCTCGATCGGCAAGATCAACTCTGGGACAAACTAAAAGCGGCCCAAGCGAGTAAAAATTCCGTCGAAGTCGAAAAGCTCCAAGCTGAATTTCAAAAGCTGGACGCAGAACTTCTACAAGTTTCAAAACAAAACGAATTTGGGCAGATCATTGAGCAAAATGGCGGCGTGGGCCTAAATGCGACGACTGCCGCAGATGCCACCCGCTATTTCTTCAGCTTCCCAGCCAATAAACTCGAACTCTGGATGTCCCTAGAATCCGATCGCTTCTTGGATCCCGTACTGCGTGAATTTTTCAAAGAAAAAGCCGTCATCCAAGAAGAACGCCGGATGCGAATCGACAACTCGCCCATCGGCAAACTAATCGAGGAATACCTCCCCGCTGCCTTCAAGGTTCATCCCTACAATCAACCCGTTGCGGGCTATGCGGATGACATCAACAGCATGACCCGATCGGACATTCAAGCTTTTTTCAATAAGTACTACACGCCGAACAATATTACGATCGCGATCGTTGGTGACGTAGACACAGCAGAAGTCAAAAAGCTGGCTGAAACCTACTTCGGACGATTTAAACCCGGAGTCAAAGCCGTCGATCGAAAGCTCCCCATCGAACCCGCCCAAACGGAAACCCGCACCGTCAAGCTCAAGCTGCCGTCTGAACCGATTTATTTAGAAGGCTATCACCGTCCAGCTTTGAGCCATCCTGATAATGCCACCTACGAAGCGATCGCCTCATTGCTCAGCGATGGTCGCACTTCTCGTTTGTACAAATCACTCGTCGAATCGAAAAAAATCGCCCTCTCCGCCGAAGGATTTAACGGCTTCCCAGGGGACAAATTCCCAAATCTGATTATGTTCTATGCATTATCTGCGCCGGGACATTCGGTGGGTGAAATTCAGAGTGCGATCGACACCGAAATCCAAAAGCTCAAAACCGAAAGCGTGACTCAAACTGAACTCGATCGCATCAAAACCAACGCCCGCGCTGGACTACTCCGATCGCTCTCCTCCAACAGCGGCATGGCTTCGGCTTTATTGGAATATCAAGTCAAGACGGGCGATTGGCGCAATTTGTTTAAGCAAGTCGATGCCATCAGCGCCATCACGCCAGCGGATATTCAACGGGTTGCTAAGGCTACTTTTAAGCCAGAGAACAAGACCATTGGGGAGATTGAGAGCGATCGGGGTTAGTTGCAGCTAGAGCACATTTAGGAGAAACATTAATGGCCTACAGCGACTTCACGCTGAAGAGTGTAAAAGAGAAATTTGGATTGACCTTGGTGGAAGGCGGTCGGTTTTTGCCACCTATTCCACCTGCGACCTTGACGAGTCTTTACTTGAGCGATGTTTTACATGAGAGCTTGCCGCTGGCTATTGCCATGGGTTCAGAGAAGGCGCGATCGGAGCTACTGATTAGCCCAGTTCTATTTGAATTGAGGCGCATTTTAAATCGCCAGATGAGCTTCTTTTCTGGGGAAGACTTCACCGTTGACGCAGCGCAGGGTTTGAACGGTGTCTGTGATTTTCTATTGAGTCGAAGTCCGGAACAGTTAATTCTTGAAGCGCCAGCGGTGGTGATTGTAGAGGCAAAAAAAGACAACATTAAGGGCGGGTTTGGGCAATGCATTGCTGAAATGATCGCAGCCCAGCAGTTTAATGCAAGCGCCAATCAGCCGCTAGAGACAATCTACGGGACAGTGACGACTGGCAATATTTGGAATTTTCTAAAACTCGAACAAAAGACGGTGACGATCGACCTTACGGATCACTTTCTCATGCCCGTAGAAAATCTATTGGGAATTCTGGGCTGGATGCTGACCAACCCAAAATCTCCGACCTAGGAACAGCGGTCTAGTTTGTACAGACCGCTTGACCGGACGTATTTCTTACAACCGTGCCTTTCTGACCATTGAAGAACACCGGAAGCTGAGCGCCGTCCGATCGCAGCACGTACATCCGAGGTTTTTCCGCCATACATTGACTGACCCGATCGGACCAGGCCATAAGGTTCTGCGAGTAAGCGGTGCGGTAGGCTTGCACTTCGTCTACCGTCAGACGCAAGCGTTCCCGCACAATGGGTCCGATCGCCGAAGGACTATCTGGATTGGCAGCCGGATCTTGTCC
>JANMIS010000810.1:0-7208 GCA_031375925.1 Synechococcales cyanobacterium OTE_70_concoct_197_sub | reverse complement strand
GATGAATCGGCGATGAAAGTGATTTTCATGGCGATGAATAATATTTCTAAAAAGTGGACCATGCCCATTCGAGATTGGAAACGCGCATTAAATCGCTTTGCAATTGAATTTGAAGGGAGGTTTCCAATGTAAATAATCAACGCTTGACACAAACTACTTTACAAACCCTTATGCTGTGTCGCGATCTCTTGAATTCGTTTGACTGGGACATTAAACCGTTTAGCAATTTCAGTTGCTGACAATCCCGCTTGAAGAGCGATCGGTACAGCTTCAAGCAAAAGCTCTTCTTTGCCCTCTTCTTTCCCAGCTTCTCTCTCTTCCTTTTGTATCTCCTGATAGAAGCGGGTTTTCTTCAGTTCTGCTTTGGTTCCTAGCATTGTTTTAATCTCCTCGCGACTGAGTTTTGGGAATTTGTGAACAAACACCGTTACTATCCATTCTACAACCCGCCGCTGTTCTATGGCATCCAGGTTTTCAGTTTGGGATTTCTGCAAGATCTCTTTGGCACGGTTTAACGCTAACGGCTTTTCATGCTGAAGAGTTGGATCAAGCTCACTTCCAACGACTGATCCTCGATCGATGACGATAACTCATCCAAATAAACTAACTGAAGTCTTTGGATAATCAGAAAATCTTGATAATGGATAGACAAACCCGGATCAAACTTTCGTTCAGTGAACAGCATCACGGCGCGCCAGTCATTAACTGGGTTTTGGTCACGTAAGAACATGAAAATCTTAGCGAAAAAGCTGGGGTACACTTCGTTTTTACGTCCTTGGAGCTTTTTCCCCGAGTAGCTCAAATAGCAGCTTGGGCTTTTCGGAAAACAATCGATAAAATAGTGAATCAGTTTCCATTCTAGAAATTCAGACAGGGGCAGTTGATACTATATCTCACCCTATGACTGCGATATGATTGATTGAAACGGGATGCGGAGAGGGACGATCGCGCCATAAATCGGGTGGGTGCAACGACATCTTTGACCCAATGGATTTGATTTTCCACACTTGCACGATGACTGCGAATTAAGCCAGCCGCTTGCGATGCGGGAATGATTTGAGAGAGCATATACCAAGAATCACTATTAAATGGTTTACCGTCTCGCAGACCTTGCCGATTCACGGCGACAAACGTATTTAAACTCTTCCATTGTGACTGCAATTGATAGGATGCAGCAAACAACCGAATCGTCCGCTCAACTTGGCGTCCATGGGAAAGGTCGGATTCTTGAAAGGTCCTCAATGGGGATTGAGTTTGAGCACAGTGCTGAGCCGTTTTTAAGAGGGTCTTTTGATTGCCTCCCCTTCTGGAGCGGACACCGAGGCTTTCACCCATGCTTGAAAAGCCCGTGCAACTTGAGAGCCACTCATGACGCCCAGTAAGGTTATCAGCAACATCAACCACAGCGGATATTGAACCGCTCTGCCGCGTCGCCAGTCTGGAATAGTCTTCAGTACCTGAATTAGAGAGTCGATTCCCATCACGATGATTGTTTAAAGGCATAGGGTGATCTTAGTTTAGACACTCTCGCTAGAGAATCAACCCTATGATCCTAGAGGGGGTAAATGGGCTTGTATTCGTATTATGGCTGAAGAGAGCTTGGCTTGACGTTGCCATCGGTAAACCCTGGGTTAACCCCTTAACCGCTGATAAACCATGGCCAAGGCTTGGGCATCGCCCACATTTCCAGGAAAAAGAACCACAGGCAAAAGTGGAAACTGCGGATGATCCGCCTCAGTCCGCACCATGGAAACACCAGGGCTAACCTGGCCCAGCAAATAAGCCGATCGCAATCCCAAACCCTGACTCAACGTGTCATTAGAAGTAATGCCGCCCTTACTGATCAAAAAACCAAGGTCTGTGGGTAACTGCTTCAAGATCTCCATCAACAACCTTGAAACCGTCTCCCCAAAGCGCAGCCTTGTCACCCCATCCTCAAAGACAAGCTCTCCGCGACTGGTATAGATCACAGGCGTCTGACCCGAGGCATGAATTCGGGCTGCTTCGGCAGAGATCTCTTGCAGTAACGATCGAAACCCCACTGACGACAAACTAGGATCCTCAACTAGCTTCTGAATCTGAACTTCAACGCCGATCGCCCCTGGCATTTTCAAAAGTTGCTCTAGTTGCTCAGTGGTTTTTTTCACATGGGAACCGACGATGACCGCGCCCGGTTTGCCATCACGGACGTAGCGAGCCATGGATTCCGGGGCGATCGGTTGTGGCGGCAGCTTAGCCAAAGCAGTCAAAATGCTGGCCGCACTGCGAAACAAAAAGCGCTTACCTGCTTGGGCGGCGGTGAGGATGTCGCTAGCAAACTGATTGAGGTCGGCTTGAGTTTCACCATCGACTACAACACATTGATTTTGCTTCAAGCCCATCAACCGATCGGCCACGCCCGATCGAATATCTTCCAGCACAAACCGATCGACTTGATCTGCTTTAATCCGGCTGTTGGTTTTCTCTTCAACGTAGTCGGGCAGGTAGCTATGGCGATAGTGAAATACCGAATCTTGGGCAAATTCAGTTTTATGAACCGGAGTATCAACGCCATTGACCTTCAGATAGTGAATGCTATCTCGGGTAGTACGGCCTCCTTCAAAAAATGCAGGCACCAAAAAATGGGCATCAAAGGGACCGAGTTCGTCAGAGATCGCATCGGTTTCCACGGGATAGTGACCGCGCAGGGTAGAGTCCGATCGGCTTACCACTAAAAAGTCTTGAATATTTTCGTCTTGAATCGCTTTTCGCAGGTTTTGGCAGACTTCTCGGGTGATGGCACGGGCTTGCTCGGCAGGTAGCGATCGGGTGTTGGTCAGCACGAAGAAAATGGGCGCAGCATCTCGTAGCCCTATCCGCAGCGTTTCAACATCCCACTGCATTAGTAGAAGACAGCTATGCACCGTTTGTGAACCCGTCGGGTCATCATCCAGGACAATGATTTTAGGACTGGGAGAAATTGCAGCAGGAGACATAAGAATCTGGGGATGGCGATCTGAGCAGTGCCTATCCTAGCTTGATTTATCCCATAAAAAATGGAGGCCCGATCGCCTCCATTTTTTAACCCTGTCTAAATGCTCAGAAAGATCAAGAAAGACTTCAATCGCTGACTTTATCAGCCCAGTAAGGCCACAAAATCAATGCTTGGAATCCTACTTTCCAATCTTCTTAGCCATGTTACGAAACATATCCATGCTGTCATCAGCCTGACGACGCTTCTGAACCGCTTCGTTAGAAACTGAAGGACTCGCTGTGGGAGCAGGGGCTGCTTCGGGAGCAGGGGCTGGTGTGGGCGCACTGAAAGTCGGTGCGCTGTAGCTAGAAGCGCTTGCACCACCAAAAGAAGATGCCGAAGAGAACGTCGGAGCTGGTGTGTAGGTCGGAGCAGGCGCTTCAGCCCGTTTTGGCACAAAATCCGTACGGCTATCATTGGTTGAAGACTTAACCGCAGAGACAGTTTTGACGACTTCAAAATGTCCTGTACCTGCCGCCCCAGCAGGAAAAGTCCGCCGGATATTCTTAGGTGCCTTCATGTATTCAGTGTCACCCATTGACTTTGCTGATTCATCATCCAGAAAAAACGCATCCTTAGGCTGCACATCTTCTTCTTTTTTCTTTCCACCGAATAAACCGAATAAGCCCGCCATCAGAACATTCTCCTAAGACTTACGTAACATTATGTTTAACATCTTTGTTAATCTTATCAATAAATCGGAAAACCTGAAAGGGCTTAAGGTCGCTTCTTTTCAAGATTTGGCTTTAAAAGTTTCTCATGCGTCCTCGATCGTAAATCCAAAGTTTTGTAACAGCTCTCCGGAGCAATCCCAACGATATGTGTTTAGGCCCGCTGCATAATTTTCAGATCTGAGAAGATATAGACACACAGCAAGATTAAATTAATTCAACAAAATTGATCAGATCTCGACCTCAGTTCTGAAATGCTATCTAAAACTCCTTTTCAACCCAGCGGTGGTGGAGGCTTCGATGACTTTAAATACTGTAAGAAATACTGTGATGTGGACGATCGCTCTGAGTGCAGCCGCGCTCCTAATTCCCCCTCGGGTCCTATCTGAATCTCCCAGTTCTGTTGTGGCCCCAGCGCCCCAGGTGCAGCAGCTACTGGAAACGGGAAAATGCTATGGCTGTAACCTAGCAGGTGCCAATTTGCAGGAAGCCCATCTCATCGGGGCGGATCTGCGTAATGCGAATCTATCGGGTGTGAATCTATCGGGTGCAAACCTCGAAGGAGCCGATCTAATGGGCGCTAACCTGAGTGGAGCTAATCTGACTCAAGCGACACTGACCAACGCAGACCTTCGTTATAGCAACATGACGGATAGCAATCTCGAACGGGCGATCGCCTATAACGCCGACGCTCGTGGCGCAACATTAATTAGAGTGAATCTGGCCAATGCCGCTATCTGGAATAGTTGGATTAATACGGGCGGTCCGGAAGAGAAGTAGGGGGTTTGCAATAAAATCTATGGCGCCCCCCCCAGTTTCATGGGAACTAGCTGCCCCAGACCTTTTCCAAAATCATTGAGGGTGAAATCTCCGCCACTCGACGACTAGGAGACTTAATGCCGATGACCCGATCGTTCTGCGGTAACAGCAGTTTTGGATCTGAAAAACTGCTGATTAGCGCCAAGGTAAAAGTCTTAGAAGCGGCTGCCAGATGCATTTCTGGACCTTCGCAGCAGAGTACAAGACTGGCCCCTGCAAACAATGCAACCGATTGGCCGTAATTGGTGGGCGATGTCACCTTCAAGTTAGGTAACGCTTGAGTTAACGCAGAAATCCAGCCAGTGGACACTCGATCGGCCAAGAGAATTGGCAAATCGGGCTGTTTTTTCTGAAAATCTTTGATGACCGTCACCCATTGATCAGCGGGATAGCTAGCTTCTGTTTCGTCCCCTTGCCCCCAAATCACAACGTAGCCGCCCGCTTTAACGCCCAGACGATTCCGTTCACGATCGGCCCACTCCAGATCTTTATCGGGAATGCTAACGGTCGGATCCGTGAAAGCTTCTTCGATCTTTAAGCCTTTGAGCAGACTGTAATATCGTTTTGCGATGGATTGTTTAGAACTATCTAGGACGATCGGCGTGGTCAGATACAGCTCACTCGGGCCTGCTGCTGCACCCAGTCGGGTCGGAATCCCGCTCAACCACAGCAAGAGTCCAGTGGACCAGCGATCGTCAAAGCAAAGGGCTACGTCATATTCACGATCGCGAATGACGCCAAGCAAGTTACCCCAATCCGCCAGACTATTGCGGCCTTTAAAATCAAAAATCACGGTTTCCCGCACCGATTTACAGACGCGGTAGGCTTCTTTCGCACGCGGCTCAACCACCACGTCAATTTGAGACTGAGGAAATCGCTTTTTTAGACCATCGATCGTGGAAAAAAAGAGAATCTGGTCGCTGATTCCGCCGGGGACAAGAGCAAGAATGCGCATAAAAAATTAAATATCAGATCGTCGTCAGAACACATTGTATGGGAATTTAGGACCTATCGCACCGAGGTTGCTTCGCTGAGACGTTTCGTAATGGGTTCTGTGATGAAGCTAAGAATCGTCTTCTTGCGAATGACGAGTTCTGCCGTACCCGCCATCCCTGGAGAAAATTCAGTCTCTTTACCTTTGACAACGACAGAATTCTTATTGAGCTTGACGCGACAAAGGAAGACGGGTCCCACTTCTCGGCCTTGGGCATCTTTTTCAGGGACACCATCGGCGCTGACCTGTAGAACTTCGCCCTCCACAATCCCAAACTCTTGGAACGGAAAAGTCGCTAGCTTGACCTTGGCCTTCATCCCCTGATACACGAAGCCCACGTCTCGATTCGAAAGTTTGACTTCCATGACAATCTCTTTATTCATCGGAAGAATGGATAAAAGCTCTTCACCTTGTTGTACCGGACCTTGAGTGACTTTTTGGTTGTAGATCGTTCCATCAAAGGGCGCTTTTATGGTTTCTCGCTCTTGCTGCTGCTTTTTAGCTAGGTCCAGTTCACCTTTTTTCTTGGTGAGTTCCTGACGTTGCAGGGTGAGCTGGCCCAAGGTGTCGCTCTGGCGCTGTGGAGCAATGCCTTCTGCGACATTTTGCGAAGATTGAAAAGCTTGAATACTCTGATCCAATCGCGCTTGTTGCGCTTCAATTTCACGGCTCAGCGTGGTGATCTGATTTTCGGCTTCTGTGACTTGATTGCTTGCCGTGGTGATTTGGTTTTCGGCACTGTTGACTTGGCCCCGTGCCGAGGTCACTTGTTGAACCGCATTCAGATAGTCATTACGCGGTACGCCGCCGTCTCTATTCAAACCGCTCAGATTTTTTTCTATGACTTCCGCTGTCTCAAGACTTTTTTTCGCAAACTTTAACCCCTCCTTAGAACTTTCTAGCGATCGTTCAGCATTAGCTTTGGTCGTGCGGGCGCTGATGATATTTTCTTGGAAGCGAGAGAGTCGGGCTTTGGCTTCATCGATCGCGGCCCGTTTGCTCTGAGCCTCCGCATTAGCGGCTGCCAGCTTGCTTTGCACTTCCTGTTGCCGAGCGGCTAGCAGTTGACTTTGCTCTGGATTGACCGCCACAGCGCTGCCCGTGTTTTCGGCTTCTAGGCGCGTAATGTTGTCCTGAATTTTTTGAATGTCCTTCTGAATGCTGCCCACACTGGTTTCGCTGGTGCCGGGGTCAATATTGACTAAAATCTGGTCTTTTTTCACCGTATCCCCCGGTTTGACCATGACGCTGGAGACGCTGCCAGGGGAAAGCGATCGGACCGGTCGCACCTCCGTACTGGGGATCAGCTTCCCTTCTGCGGTCGCCACCTCATCGATCTGGCTCAACTGTGCCCAGGCAATGCCACCGAAAACCACGGCACTAATTGTTCCTGCTAGTAGCCTCGTATAAAACGGGGGCAGTTCCTGGACTGCTTTCCCTAATTCGTAGGAAAGGGTCTCCTCAGGGTTTGCTAGTTGCTGACGAAGTTGACGGGACTGGGCGGGGGACGAAGAGAGTGAAGCCTTCATAGGAAATCATGTCTTAAAGGGTGCTGAATGCACGATCGTGCTCCCCTAGGGTAACGTAGTTTTCCAAGCGGAGACCCGTTTCTCAAGAAGGATTTTCGATTGGTTCTTCTGCTCAAACAAAAACCCGCCGTAGCGGGTTCAAGCCTAAAGCAGACAACAGCGTGGTTTTAATCACTTGGATC
>JANMIS010000807.1:0-1589 GCA_031375925.1 Synechococcales cyanobacterium OTE_70_concoct_197_sub | reverse complement strand
CCAAAGCCGAAACCTCCCCAACTCCTAACCCTTTCCTGCCTAATAATCCTTATCTTCCCAACAATCCCGGCACCTTCCCCGGCTCCAATCCCAGCGGCCTACCGACCTATCCCGGCTCCAGCCCAGGATCAAATCCCCTGTTTCCCGACCCAACCGGAACCCCTGGTGGCCTGGTTATTCCTGGCGGAGGTAATCCCCCGATCGGCTCACCGATCGGACCCAACGGAACTCAGCCCATCCCAATCCCCAATTCCCAACCCCAAAATCCCGCTGGACCACAGGATTTTAATAAAAGCAACACCACAATTCAAATTCCAAATTCCAACAACCCACAACCCGGTCGTTAGAACCGAATCTTTAGACTTCGACATGATTCGTAAAAGATTTTCTCTCGCACACCAGCCTCAGGTTAGATGTCGGGGTTAGTGTTTGTGAATACAGTCCTAGCAGAATACTAAATTTAATCGAAACAAAATCGATAATTCTGGCCAATTGGCCTTATTTTCTAAGGGTATCCATTTAGATTGATCGCTAAGTTTTTAGCGGTTTAACTAACGGTTTCGATTTTATCTTCGTCATGTGTTTTCCTAGGAGTTACGAATCATGGATTTAATCTTGAACAGTCAGGTCATGACCTTCCTTTTGTCGGACCATCCGATCGCCGTTCTCGCCCAAACAGGTGCCAGAACTGGGGCCAAGGCCGTCGCCAAAGCGCCCGTCAAATCCACTAATTGGATTTTGGCTGCGCTGCTGACCTTCGTTGTAACCGCGATCGCATTTTATGTTCTGTCATTAGTTTTCCCCTTCATTGAGATTGACAGCCCCGTCACTGCACTCATCTGTGCGGCTGTTTTTGGCGCTTTAAATATTCTCTCTCAGCCCATCGAAAACCTGCTTAACTTCACCTGGATCTTGGCTCCGATCGCCCTAATCATTAATATGATTACCTTCTGGGTCACAGATTTAGTCATAGGCGGCTTTCGAATAACCAACGGAATTGTGGGAATCATCGTGGGTTCGGTGTCGTTGACTATTATTCAAGTCATCCTCAAGTTTGTCGGTAACGCGATCTTCTAAGAACGCCTGAACAATTGAATCCGGTCTTAATCCGGCTTGGGGAGAATACGGTTTTCCGACCCTGATTTTTTTAGCACTCTCTAACCCAGAGTGCTAAAGTTTTATTCGGCATAATCAAGCGATGAATAATTTAAGGAATCTCTATGTCCAAGATCGTTGTATTTAACGAAAGCGCACGGCAAGCCCTCGAACGTGGCGTTAATGCTCTGGCAGATGCAGTGAAGGTCACGCTCGGCCCAAGAGGGCGCAACGTATTGCTGGAGAAGAAATACGGCTCGCCTCAAATCGTCAATGACGGTGTGACGATCGCCAAGGAAATCGAACTCGAAGATAACGTCGAGAACACAGGCGTGGCGCTGATCCGTCAGGCCGCTTCGAGAACGAACGACGCCGCTGGCGACGGTACCACCACGGCAACCGTTTTGGCTCACGCGATCGTCAAGGAAGGTCTGCGTAACGTGGCCGCTGGTGCCAACGCTATTCAACTCAAAAAAGGCATCGACAAGGCAACG
>JANMIS010000805.1:0-4277 GCA_031375925.1 Synechococcales cyanobacterium OTE_70_concoct_197_sub | reverse complement strand
TTTTATTTTGCGGAAAATATCCCCTGTCTGCACTCCCGCTCTCGAAGCAGGCGAATCCTTGGCAATTCCCATAATAATCACGCCCCGCTCTTGGGTCACATCCAGTTTCTGCTCCGATGCCTGCTTAATCCTTGCCCGCAGTTCCGGGGTCAGATCCGCCATCTGTACGCCTAAGAAGGGATGATTCGCCTTGCCTTGCTTGAAGAGCTGTGTCGCGATGCGTTGGGCCGTCTCGATCGGAATCGCAAAGCCCAACCCCTGAGCATTAGCCCGAATTGCTGTATTCATTCCAATCACTTCGCCCCGTTCATTGAGCAAAGGTCCCCCCGAATTACCGGGATTAATCGCCGCATCTGTTTGAATAAACCGCACGCGCTTATCTGGAATCCCCACCTCCGAACTACTCCGTCCGAGCGCACTAATAATCCCCGCCGTCACCGTATGGTCTAGCCCTAAAGGATTCCCAATGGCGATCGCCCATTGCCCCGGCACCAGCTTCGTCGAGTCCCCCATGGTCATCGTCGGCAATCCCTGAGCTTCGACTTTAATGGCCGCTACGTCCGTCACTGCATCTGCGCCTACGACTCGGCCCGTCAAGGTCCGGCCATCTTGCAGCGTCACCTTCACGGTCTGTGCCCCGGCGACCACATGGGCGTTGGTCAGTAGTTGACCGTCAGCACTGATGATAAATCCTGATCCTGTTCCACGCCGATCGGGTTCATTTTCCTGAGGCGCTTCATCCGGCGCTTGCTGTCCAAAAAAACGCTTTAACAAGGCATTGGGATCAGCAGCATTAGCACTGTTTGGGCGAGAGACTTCAATGCGAACCACCGCAGACCCAACCCGATCGACCACGCCTGCGATAAAATTTGGCGGCGAAGGTTGCGGACTCGTCGGGTTGCTCCGCAGGGCTTGGGATAGCACTCCCGGTAAGGCGGGAGAGGTCGAAGTTTGCTGCATTGCCCTATTAGCCATAATCAACCCGGCCCCACCGCCGATCGCCAGTAGTGAAGTGCCTAATGCCAATTGTTTGAGCGTCAATCCCATGACTTGATTCCGTAACAATAATAATTTCCTTCGATCGCTAGCTTACTGCATGGATCTTCGATTGCGGAACTTTCCTCATCGAAGTCGCCATAGGAACTAGACCGCACCCCATGGCCATGCATTACTATGCATTAGACTGTAGGCGCATTAGACTGTAAGCAATTATGAGTATTTCACACCAGACTTCACCCAATACATTTATTTCTAGAGGCACTTCCGATGAAATTCCTGAAATCTCGATGGACCCTTTTGGCGATCGGTCTAGTATCAGTCTGTTTGTTAACGGGGGGCTTTTGGTGGTGGAATCGCTCCCAAAGCTTCGATGCTTCGCGGGCTACGGATGGGCACTTAGCGCTGGGTAATCCCAGTAACGCCAACGATCGCGATGAAAACAATTACCTACTCAGACGCAAGCAATACATTGTTTCCTATAACAACACCAAGCGCATCCCCAACTGGGTCAGTTGGAAACTAATGGCCAGTGACATCGGTAAAGTGCCCCGGCGCAATGATTTCAATTCAGATGAAACATTGCCGAGGGGCTGGTATCGGGTCAAGTCTACGGACTATTCAGGGAGCGGTTTCGATCGGGGGCATATGTGTCCCGCTGCCGATCGCAGTGCCACTGTTGAAGACAACGCCGCTACTTTTATTCTCACCAACATCATTCCCCAAGCCCGTGACAACAACCAAGGCCCTTGGGCAAAGCTTGAAGACTACACCCGCGATCAAGTGAAGCTAGGCAAAGAGGCCTACATTATCTCTGGGGGCTATGGTCAAAAAGGCGTTTTGGCTAAAGGAAAAGTGGCGATTCCAGCCCGTACTTGGAAGGTGATTGTGTTTGCAGAGGTGGGCAGTAAAGGAGCCGCTAGCGTGAATGATAAAACCCAAGTGATTGCGGTGGATTTGCCGAATGAGGAAGGGATTAAATCCGATCGTTGGCAAAGCTATAAAACCAGCATTCGCGAAATTGAAGGCAAAACAGGCTACGACTTCTTAAGCACGGTTCCCAAGGAAATCCAAGACAAGCTAGAAACTCAAAAGTAGAGCGCTAGTAGTAGACAAACACGAAGGCTTCTGAAAACCATGAAATTGGTCTTTGGAAGCCTTCTGTAATCAATATCGTAAATCAATATCCCAAATCAATGAGTAACCCAAAACCCTAGGACTGCTTGGGCTGAAGACCCTCAGCAGCATTCAATACAGCTTGCATAAACTGTTCAGCATTCTCTTGATTTTGGCTGTTTATCATGACAAGCTGCACATTGCTACCACTCCGAATGAGCAAATACCGATGCTTTAGGATGAAATACAAAACAAAAAAGATGACGCCGATTAAAAGTGAAATTGTAAAAATTCCAAGTACTAACCAAAGTGGATTGCCTTCTTCTACAATCTCAACAGAATCAACTTGAGTTAGAAGAACGGTGCAATTGCGGCTTGCGATTAATTTCTTAGTTTGTTGTACGATGCGAGTTGGCTGAAGTTGCAGTGTTGTGCGTCCGAAAAGCCCTGGAACTACTGTTCCATAACTTGCGACACCGGGCTTTCCAGTGAGTTCCATAATGGCTCTTTCACGATCGAACATCTCAATATTCCTGACTTATGAGTCCTGAAAAATAGCTGACCATACTATATAGTCTCCAGGCATCCTAAGCTATGCATCATCTTCGAGTAGCAATGGCTTCTTCTCGGTGGGGGAACGCAGCCTTCTCTCTACAGAATGTCCGGACTATTGATTAAATACTCTTTAATATTTATAAACAGATCAGTCTTCACTGCATCATAGTCCTCTGCTTGACACCAGGGGCGCAGGGCCACGATCGTTCTTTCTCCTTGCGTTAGGCTTAGGAGTTGGCTCGTTGGCTTGGGTGTGGTTAATACTTTCGGATGGTGTTCAACGATTTGTAATAGGGACTGAATGGTCGGTTTTAAAGGCCGATCGGCAATATCCACCTTGAGTTCAACGCGCCGAGTGCCCATCACCGTGAAGTTTTTCAGCGTTCCACTAACAAGACTATTATTAGGAACAATGATGCGCGTGTTATCGGCTGTAACGATCGCGGTCGAAAACAACCCAATGCCATCCACCGTCCCCGATACCCCACCGCCTTCAATAGAATCCCCCACTTCAAAAGGTCGAAAACTAATCAACATAATGCCCGCTGCCAAGTGGGACAAACTGCTCTGCAACGCCAAACCCACGGCTAGCCCTGCGGCCCCAACGATCGCCACCAAGGTCGTCGTTTCAATGCCTACAAGATTCAGTGCTGCAATTCCCCCCACAACCCAAATGACAATGCTAATCACCTGAAGCAAAAATTTTTGAAGGGTCGGCTCCACTTTGATCAACACTTTGCGACTCAGATTTTGTGCAAGCTGTGCGACAAATCTCGTCACAGTCAATAGCACGATCGCCAAAAAGATTTTTGGGGCAAGATTTGCGCCGATGTCCAGCAAGGGCTTCATCCATTCAGCATTCATAGCTCGATTCCTTCATACAAATCAATGACTGCGATCGTCACTCCACAGCTTTTGAGATGAATAGTATCAGACTCGTCAGTATGAACGGTGAGCAACCATTGATTTGTAGCCATTTTTTGATGATGTTCGACGTAGAGTTTCGTTTGGTCTACGAGGACGTAATCTTGAAAGTCAGGCATCGATCGGTATACGACGAACTTTTCACCTCGGTCGTAGTCTTGAGTCGAAGTTGATAACACTTCAACGATCGCAACAGCATTCAATACAGTATCCGATCGTCCAGTTTGCAGTTCGATCGGCTTTTGAAGCACCATCACATCGGGATAGGTATAGATCTGAGCATCCGGAAGCCAAAGCCGCTGGTCCGCATAGAAGACTCGGTAAGGTTGTTTACGAAGTGCTGTTTTGAGCGCGATGTAAAAATTCCCACCAATGTCATTATGATTTGGTTTTCCACCTGGCATGACTGTCATCTCTCCATTGCGGTACTCGTGACGATCGGGCGATGCGACTTCGATCGTCAAATATTCTTCTGGGGTTAATTGGGTGGTTTTGATTAGCTGTGCGACCATCTTAAGCTCTCCGTTTGAAACTAACTTTAGGTTGAAATTGTCGGACATTAAGAGCTATGTCGGAACTTACTTTCGCCAGCCCTCATGAGATGGGCGCAGTGACGAACGATCGCCAGATAGGCGCGTTGTTGCTTATCTTTGGATTCGAGCAATGAACAAACGTCGTAGAGAGTG
>JANMIS010000784.1:0-1331 GCA_031375925.1 Synechococcales cyanobacterium OTE_70_concoct_197_sub | reverse complement strand
CAAGCTCCCTTCATTCCTTCCTATACCGCCTTTGTTCGTGAATTTGTGACAACCAGTTTCCATCGTCTTCAGCCCTTTACCCGCTCGTAAACCTTACCCACTCCGATCGATGCTAACCCGAGAACGTCAAGTTGTTACCGTTGATTTCGCCTGGGAAGAACCTGCTTTTCAGGGCGACTATCTCGCCGAAATTATTTCTGAAATCACTGCAAAATACCATTTCCAACAGCATCCTTATATCCTTTGGATGCAGGCTGATACCACGACTCGATCGCAATTTTGCCAAAGTCAACTTGGGTTTCGGGATGCCGTTGAGTCCTTTTCGCAGGCAATCGCGGCGGTTATCGCTCGGGTGCCTCGGGTGGAAGATCGGATGGCGTTAGTGGATAATTTGGCTGAAGAACATGGCCATGAACAACTGTTGCGATCGCATAAATATACGTTTCGACAGTATCTCATGGCTCTGGGCGCGAGCGATTTGGATTTGCAGCGTGTGACACCGATCGGTGTTGTCGCATTTAATCAATCGATTCTGAACTATTGCCTTTCTCAGGCTCCTGAGTTTAGTTCAGCTATGCTTGGAATGATTGAATATCTATATATTGGAATTAGTCAGACGATTTCCAAAACCATTCACGATCGGCATTGGACTACACCTGGAAGTCAGTCTCATTATGCAGTGCATGAAGTGTTAGATGTGGAACATGCGCGAGAACTATTTAAATTGAGTGAGCCGTTTTGGCAAGAGGCTCGATCGCGTGAGGGAATCATTCAGGCAATGAACCTGGCAGCCTATTATTTCTGGAATTTATATCAAGATCTGCAACCGATCGGAGCATTTAATGGACCTTAGATCTGAGTTATCTTTTTCTCAAGTGCGGGAAGACCCGGAAACCGATTTACGAGTGCTGGAACGGTTGGCAACGGTGCTCGATCGTCCCCTGAGGGTTTTGCTGGTGGCATCTGGAGGTTGTACTGCGCTGAGTCTTCTCAGCCATCCATCAGTTGCACATCTTGATGCGATCGATGTAAATCCTGCACAATTGCATTTAGTCGAATTGCGGCGGGGTGCTATTGCAAAATTATCGATTGCTGATCAATTGGAATTTATCGGTGCTGCGCCTGCAACGGCGGTGCAACGTTTGCAATATTATCGGACTGTGCGATCGTCGTTGCCTTTAGAAAGTCAAATCTTTTGGGATGACCGATCGGAGCAAATCGCCTTTGGGGTGAATCGCGTGGGACGGTTCGAGGAATTGTTTCGACAATTAGCAGCGCAGTCTAAAGCCTTGGATTTAGACCCATTACAGCAGCCGAAAACTGCGGTTCAC
>JANMIS010000771.1:0-2707 GCA_031375925.1 Synechococcales cyanobacterium OTE_70_concoct_197_sub | reverse complement strand
GTATTAGGAACTAATAAATCCCCAAAGACAAACCTCGCCCCCGCTTCCGTTGCATCCAAGATTGAATTGATATTGCTACTTAAAATCCGCAACGCCTCGCGCGTCACCGGAAACCGGAAGACCAACAGCCCCAAGGTCAACTGAATCGTGATTCCCCACAGAATGACCTTCCAGGGAATCGTGCGCCGACTTTCTGATCCGACCCACGCCGCGCCGCAAAGTAAGAAGATGCCCGCAAAGGACAATAGATTAAGCCAAGACATTCTCTACCCCTAAGCATCCGGTTTTTTAAACATGACTTTATCCACAAAGTTCGTGTAGATTTCACCGCGATTAAACTCTGGGGTATCCAGAATTTTTTGGTGAAAGCCGATCGTCGTGGGCAAGCCCGTCACCGCACATTCACGCAGCGCTCGCTTCATGCGCCGAATGGCAGAGTCCCGATCGCGGCCCCACACAATGAGTTTGCCGATTAACGAGTCATAGTAGGGCGGAATCTCATAGTCGGTATACACATGGGAATCCATGCGAACCCCAGGGCCACTGGCCGGAAGATAGCCGCTGATTTTCCCTGGACTTGGACGGAAATTAAAGTCTGGATCCTCGGCGTTAATCCGACATTCGATCGCATGACCATTGAGCTGGACTTCGGCTTGGGTCAGCGTCAGCCGATCGCCTTGGGCAATTCGAATTTGTTCTGCGATTAGGTCCACACCTGTGATCATCTCCGTAATCGGATGCTCGACTTGGATCCGGGTATTCATCTCCATAAAGTAAAAATCCCCCGAGCTATCCAGCAAAAACTCCACGGTCCCCGCCCCGATGTAGTTAATCGCTTTCGCGGCTAGGACTGCGGCGTGACCCATTTTCTCCCGTAGGATGGGGTTTAGCGCCGAGCTGGGAGCTTCTTCGAGGAGCTTCTGGTGACGGCGCTGAATGGAGCATTCGCGTTCTCCTAGGTGGATCACGTTGCCATGCTTGTCAGCGAGGATCTGGAACTCAATATGTCGGGGGTTTTGGACAAACTTCTCTAGGTAAACCCCACCATTCCCGAAGGCAGCTTCGGCTTCTCCTTGGGCCGCAGAGAAGGCTCTAGATAGATCATCTTCGGTCATTACCAGGCGCATCCCACGACCACCACCGCCTGCGGTCGCCTTGACCATAACGGGATAGCCAATTTCACGGGCAATGACTCGGGCTTCTTCTTCACTGGGGACGAGGCCTTTGCTCCCAGGGACGCAGGGCACTCCAACCTGCTGCATGGTTTTTTTTGCAGTGGATTTGTCGCCCATGGAGCGGATGGATTCGGGGGCGGGTCCGATGAATTCGATTTTGTGATCGGCACAAATTTCAGCGAAGCGGGCGTTTTCGGCAAGAAAGCCGTAGCCGGGATGGATGGCGGTGGCTCCCCGAGTTAAGGCGGCGGCGATGATATTTGGGATGTTGAGGTAGCTTTTAGCACTGGCAGGTTCCCCAATACAGACGGCTTCGTCTGCAAGCTGGACGTGCAGTGAGTTGCGATCGATCGTGGAATGGACCGCCACCGTTGCGATGCCCATTTCTTCGCAGGTGCGGATGATCCGGAGGGCGATTTCTCCCCGGTTGGCAATCAAAATTTTACTGAATTGCATAAGTGGCGATCGGTCTTCCTTCCCGTCTGCAAAAGGCTAAGTGTAAGAATAGGACGTTTGGGGACAAGTTGGGTGGAATGCCCTGAGAATTTCCGGATCCCTATTCATGAAGCCATTAAAGCTTTTCGTTTGAACGATACAATGCAAAATGAATCAATGACCCATTCACCTACATTAAAAATTCTGAAGATGGCAAACGTCTCACTGTTAAAATTAACTCTAATGTCTCAGTTAAAATTAACTCTAATGTCTCAGAAGATGAAATCTACGAAGCCTTCGCCAAAATCTATCGCAGATACAGCATCTTAAAACGAAAAGTAGTTGGAGAATACTTCTTCAAGGAAATGGAAGATTTACTCAATAAACTCTGCAATGATTTTGAAACCACAGTCCGTGACGGTTCCCCGTAAGTCATTACTCCTGACGTAACACCTGCATGAGCCATTGGCCAACTTCCGTGTCATCCTCTGTTTGGTTGCGGCGGAGGGCCTCGATAATGGTACTCATTTCTAATCCTGGCAACACCTGGGAAACCTGAATTTGACGACTTCCTAAATCCGACATCCCAAACGCCAAAATAGTCATTCCCAACACGTCTACAATCCAATATTCTCGAACATTCAACCGCTCATACAGCAAGCGTTTGCGCCCTAAGTCATCATTGAGACTGGTGGAGGCCACTTCGATCATTAAAGTAGGAACTCCGTAAATATCCATATCTCCGATCGCCGTTGTCTTCGGAGGCATTGGATTTGGGATGTCATCACCAATATAGAATGCCATGTCAGGCTGACACTCCTTTTCACCTTCCCTATTGAAACTGGTATTCGTAAAGCTTGTAATCCGGAGATTATTGACAATAGCGTAAAGACTTACCACCTGGGAAATCAAACTATTATCCCGACCATGACCTAATCCAACGACCATCGTTTCAATCCTCATCCAGCCTGAATCGTAATAGCAGCGTGTCTTTTCTACCTCTGAATGTTTAGAAGCAGCCAAAAACTCTTCCCAAGTCGCCTTGACCCAGGTATCTGTTACGACTGTCGCTCGCTCGCTCAGCATCGTCACCATAT
>JANMIS010000767.1:0-2601 GCA_031375925.1 Synechococcales cyanobacterium OTE_70_concoct_197_sub | reverse complement strand
CGTAATGCTGATAGCCAATCGTTTTTGGTCGAAACCGTCACCGGGATTCACTCAGTGAAAGCGCACACAGCGGAAAAGGCATCGCGCGATCGGTGGGAAGGTCTGTTTGCTCGCTATATTCGCACCAGTTTTAAAGCCTCGACCACGCAAAATATTAGCGGCAGTATTGCGGACTTTCTGACCAAGCTTTCCTACCTGCTCATTCTTTGGGTCGGTGCGACTTTGGTAATTAAGCAGGAAATGTCGATCGGTCAGCTGATCGCGTTCCAAATGCTTTCTGGTCAAGTTACGGGTCCATTGCTGCGACTGGTGCAACTTTGGCAGAATCTTCAGCAGGTGCTGCTGTCGGTCGATCGGATTGGCGACATTCTTAACTCCGCACCCGAAGCTGAATCCGGCACGGGCTTGGTCCTACCTCCGTTGAATGGCGAAATCAACTTCGATCAAGTCGTCTTCCGCTACAACCCAAACCAAGAACCTGTCCTCAAAGGCATTTCCTTTGATATCAAACCCGGAATGCTGGTGGGCGTAGTCGGACGAAGTGGATCGGGGAAGAGTACGCTTTCAAAACTGATTCAGCGGCTGTATTTGCCGGAGTCGGGAAAGATTACGGTGGATGGTTTTGATGTGAAGAGTGCAGATTTGCATTCATTGCGTAGTCAGATGGGCGTGGTGCTTCAGGAAGATTTCCTCTTCAACGGCAGCATTCTCGAAAATATTAGTCTGGGTCGCAATGATGTTTCCTCGGAGGATATCGTTTCTGCTGCCCGAAATGCTGCCGCCCACGACTTTATTAGTGAACAGCCCCAAGGCTACGAAACTAATGTGGGAGAAAGGGGTACGGCGCTTTCTGGTGGGCAACGTCAACGGGTTTCCTTAGCGCGACTGTTTTTATCTGACTCGCCGATTATGATTTTGGATGAGGCGACGAGTGCTTTGGATAGTGAAACGGAGCAGCAGGTTTTGCAAAATCTCCAGAAGATGGCGAACAACCGAACGATCGTCATGATCGCTCACCGTTTTGCGCCATTGCGAAGAGCAGATTTGATTCTGGTGATGGAGAAAGGGGTGATTGTGGAGCGGGGAACCCACGATGAACTGGTGCGGAAAAAGGGTGCTTACTATGCGCTGTTCGAACGTCAGAAGGCTGCGGCTTAGGTGATTGACCGTAATGAATCTACCTCGCTTCGTTGTTACACCACCTCGGAATAAATTCCGAGGCTCATAGCAAAAGTCCGTTGAAACGGACTGAAAGACTGCCGTGTTGAACTCTTCAACCTGTTTCAACAGGTTTTAGCTATGAGCCTTGCGACTTTAGTCCAAGGTGGACCCAAAGCGAAGTTGGTAAACTTATTGTTGGAAATCGCCTTAGTTCTCGGTTTACAATAAATCTTGGAATTTTACTCCAAGGTTTATTGTAAACCGATCGTTATGTGGCTAATCCATCTAGCAAGCAATCTATGAATACAGAAATAGTTTCTTCTGTTGAAATCTTTCCCGGCAACAGATTATTTGTTTTATAAGCGATCGAGAGAGTGGCGACTCCATGGATCATTGCCCATATTGCTTTTGTCATTTGCTGAGTATTACCAGAAATTAGTTCTCTCTTCTCCTGTCCAATTTTTACTAGATCAAATAGAAGATGCAATGATGCTTGCGAAGATTCAATTAAGCTAGGATATTTTTCTTCATCGTAAGGACAAAACATCAATTTCACTTGATTGGGATGATTGAGCGCAAAGTTAACATAGGCAGTACTTGCTGCAATCAGTTGTAAGCGCGTGGTGCTTGCTTGAGAAATAGCAGACTCTACCTCAACTGAAAGTTCTCGAAAGCCTTCTTCAGCGATCGCAGCCAGGACAGCTTCCTTATCTGTAAAGTGCATGTAGGGCGCATTGTGACTAACTCCTGCCCTCTGCGCCATTTTGCGCAAACTCAAGGCATGAACGCCATCCTCTGCCAATAACTCAGTCGCGATCGTGAGTAAAGCATTACGTAAGTTGCCGTGATGGTAATGAGCCATATTGTTTTACCAAGATGTTGACAGTGCCAATATCTTGAATTCGTAGCTCATTCTGAAGTTGCTAACCGAAAACGTACGGATGGAAGACCAATCGGTGCGATTCGACACTCGCCCGAATCCGCTCAGTAAAGCAGGCAAACGACTCATTAAGCGTTCTCTCGCATATCCGTTCAGTCAATTGAGTTTCGAGCGACGTTGTATGAGTCGCTAAAAAGGACGCGGCGATCGTGTCATCATAGAACTCAAGCTCTGTGCCTTCACCGCCTCCACTGCCAATACTTATGATGACGCTACTGTCAAGCTTTTCAGGAATATGTGGCTCAAGCCTTTTACCGAGTAACCATGTACCGGATTTGCTCCCCAAATCTCTTAGGTAATAGTTCCATTCAATTCGAACAATTTCAGCATGTCGGACTCCGACGCCACATCGCCTTTGAGCGCAAACGCGCGCCGGCCTTTGGCCTTGATGGCATCGACGACCTTGTCGGCTGCCGCCTGGTTGCTGGCGAAATTGACCGCGACGTCGAAACCGCTATCGGCGGCGAGAAGGGCGGTGGCAGCGCCGATGCCGCGGCTGC
>JANMIS010000186.1:0-1117 GCA_031375925.1 Synechococcales cyanobacterium OTE_70_concoct_197_sub | reverse complement strand
CCGCCGCCCTGCAAAAACTCCAAACCACCGCCGAAACCCCTACCAACGAACTCTACTCATCCAACCTCCGCACCTACCAACTCCTGCGCTACGGCACCCAAGTCAAAATCGCCCTAAACCAACCCAACGAAACCGTCCACTTCATCGACTGGGAAAACCCCGAAGCCAACGACTTCGCGATCGCCGAAGAAGTAACCCTGAAAGGTGGATACGAACGCCGCCCCGACCTCGTGATTTACCTAAATGGCATTGCGATCGTCCTAATCGAACTCAAACGCAGCTCCGTCAACCTCAGCGACGGCATCCAACAAATCATCAGCAACCAAGAACCCATCTTCAACGAAGCCTTCTTCAGCACCATCCAACTCGTCCTCGCAGGCAACGACTCCCAAGGATTGTATTACAGCACAATAGGACCCGACGCCAAAATGTTCGTCGCCTGGAAAGCTCAAAACTCTGCTCCCCTCACGTCCGGCTCCCTCCTCGTTCACGAAGTGTCAGCTTTGCTGAATCGCCCCCTTGCTGAACTCTGCGAAAAATCTCGACTTCTAGATCTAATCCGCAACTTCATCATCTTCGACGGCGGCAAAAAGAAAGTCCCCCGTCCCCACCAGTTCGCAGCCGTCAAAGCCACCCAAAACCGCATCCGCCAACGCGAAGGCGGCGTCATCTGGCACACCCAAGGCAGCGGCAAAAGCATCCTCATGGTGCTCATTGCCAAATGGCTCCTCGAACACGACTCCGAAGCCCGGATTCTGATCATCACCGATCGTACCGAACTCGATAAACAAATCGAAGGTGTGATGAGAAATGCAGGCATCGTCGATAAAGAATCGCCCTCCCTCAGAATTACCTCCCGATCGCAATTCCTCCAAAAACTCACCGACACCACGCCCCGAGTCCTCTGCGCCCTCATCCACAAATTCTCTCTCGACCCCAACAGTCCCCCACCCAAAATCCACGGACGCTTCTACGTCTTCGTCGATGAATGCCACCGCACCCAAGGCGGCAACATGAACACCCAAATGAAGCGCTGGCTCCCCAACGCCCTCTTCATCGGCTTCACCGGAACCCCCCTCCTGCGCAAAGACAAAGAAACCACCCGCGAAGTCTTCGG
>JANMIS010000750.1:0-8148 GCA_031375925.1 Synechococcales cyanobacterium OTE_70_concoct_197_sub | reverse complement strand
CAGACGATTTTGGCGCGGTAGGCAAGGGGAAGGAGGGCTTTGAGGGTTTCGAGTCTGTTCGGGTTGATGTGGTTGAGGATGATGTAGTCGATCTGTTGGTAATACTCGTGCTGCTGAAGGTCTTCAATGAACACATCCGTAAAGGAACCGCCGGGAGGGTCAATTAATGCAACTTCCCGAGCCTGAATCAAATAGCTATTGACCGTCGTGCCTTTACCCTTCGCGTACTCAGCTTCAAACCGCAGTTGATCCCAGATGCGCGATCGGATGATGGTGGTATCGGGAGCGATTTCGGCGACTTGAACGTCACGGGGACGTTTTGTGGTCGTTGGCATGGATGTGTCCTTCCTTTAGAGCAGTTATGGATCGCCTGTTGGGTTTGGGCTAGTCCTGACGGACGTGAACTACGACTCCGCTCAGCCCACGTAGTCTGTTGAAGGGTGAGCGGAGCCGCTTGTTACTATCGAAGGGTGAGCGGAGACGTTCGTGGAGCGTTGCGTGAGCAAAACCCTGGCTGTGTACTTAGTAATGGTTACCAACTTTGCGATGATGAACGGCAGTGCGGGCTTCCGAGTTGGAGACTCGTCCCACTGCAACCGACGCGTACACTAACCAGTGGTCGCTACATTCCATCCGGGTTTTGACTTCGCATTCCAAGTAAGCCAGCGCGGTCGTCAAAATTGGACTGCCATTTTGTGCTGTTTGAATATCGATGCCTTCAAACCGATCGCTCCCTGGCCCAAATCGTTTCAGGAAGTGCTTCATCAAGGGCTGATAGTTATTTTCTTCCAAAACGTTCAGTACAAAACTGTCGCCAACCCGCATCAAGGACTCGATCGCCCGGTCTTTCGCTACTGCGATCGTCAGACCCAAGGGCTTGAAGCTTGCTTGAGAAACCCAGGAAGCAAGCATCGCACTGCGACTATCGCCTTTTTGAGCGGTGACAATGTAAAGCCCACCACTCAGACGACCGAGGGCTTTGTCTAGGTCTCCGTCGAGGGCTTTCATTTGCTGCACGGTCCGATCGCGGGTCAGCCATTGGCCGATGTCTACGCCGGATTCTTCACAGAGGTTGTAGACCGCAGTACCCGTCCCGTCTTTGATCTTAATGGGCGGGAATGCTTCAGTGAGTCCTGCTTCTTGGAACCGCGCACGCAAGGTTGCAACGGGTTCGTCGTTATCACCGCCAGATTCGCAGAGTCCGTAGGCTTGTTTGCTGTTGGAGGCAGCGACAATCGTACTGATGGCGATCGAAATTGCATCATTCCCTTGGGGCGGCATCAGGATGAGAATGCCATTGGCGAGTTCAACCGCATGACGAATTTCTGAAAGTTCGGCAGTAGACAGATCGAAGGATTCGACTAGAACCTCAGTTTTTAAAATCCCGTTGGAGAGATAACCAGAAAGCTGGTCCGCGTCGCCGTATTCAGAGGTGTAAAAGATCGCCACGTTTTTTGCAGCTTTGGCTTTTTCGTTGCTCCAAGTCTGGTAGCGTCCGACGAGTTCTTCGAGGTGATGCTGGATCAGTGGGCCGTGGCCTGTGGCGATCGTCTTCACGCCAGGGAGGTCGTTCATCCGCTTGATGGCACCTAGTACCGACTTGGCGTTGGGTCCCATGAGGCAGTCGTAATAAATCCGATAGTCTGCGGAGATTAGATCCAGGTCTTCATCGTAGGTCGAGTCATCGCAGTAGTGCATCCCGAAGGCATCACAGGTGAACAGATGCTGTGTCGCATGGTCGTAGGTGAAGATGGTGTCGGGCCAGTGGAGGTTTGGAGCGGAGATGAACTCTAGAATGTGACCGTTACCAAGGTCGAGCTTTTCGCCGCTTTTGACCATCTTTTTGTTGTAGGGCTGATGCACCAGATCGTCGAGGAATTGCAGCGCTACTTTTGCCCCGACGACGATGATGTCAGGGTTCAACGCAATCACGTCTTTCACCAGACCGCTGTGGTCAGGTTCGGTATGGCTCACAATCAAATAGTCGATCGCCTTTGGGTCAATCAACCCAGTGAGGAGTTCGAGATAAGTCTCTTTGAATTTTGCGTGGGACGTGTCAATCAGGGCCGTTTTTTCGCCGCGAACAAGGAAGGAGTTGTAAGTAGTGCCGTTTTGGATGGCGAATTCAATGTCGAACCGATCGCGATCCCAGTCGAGCGATCGAATCACCGTGGTGTCGGGGGCAATTTCAGAGTGCTGAAGGGTGAGGCGTTGTTTGGGAGCGGTTTTCTTTGGAGCGACGACGGATGACACCATGGGACTAAACCTCTTCTAAACGACTTGGTATTTTGGATTTCTTTATGTTTCTATTATGACCGTTTTGTTCCCGATGTTGCGATACGTAAAGTTGCAATGCCTAAAGATATTCATCCGTCTAGCTTATAGCTGATACGTATTTGATAGATTAAAACCTATGATTTACTTCTACCACCAACTCAATCTATAAAATATTTGCACTAATTGGACATTCATATTCCCCCAGAATTGGGGGCTAGGGGGCCGATCGGCAGCGTCCGCAGCACCACCACCGACTTCGCCTCGACGCGCATTGCGAGGAAGCCCCGATCGGTCAACAGCTTCACCACCGCATTTGCCGCAGACATTTCGCCCGTTTGCATCACGTACAGGTAAGGCCGTTCCTGATAGGCCGCTACGCCGATCGCTTGATTCAACGCTTGCCCTAACTGCACCGCCACCTCAGGCCGATTGTTGTAATTTACCAACACCGCATAGCCCGAACTCAATGTCTGCGGCTTATAAGAACCGGGCGAAAACCGTTTCCCCACACTCCCTGAGCCAATCCCCGAACCCACTCCTGAACCCGTAGAAACAGGTTTCACAGTAGGGGTCTGGGGAGCTTCAGGAATAACTGCCACCACAGAAGAGGGCCGAACGATCGTCGTTGGGATGCCCGTCGATCGAATCAAATACTGTCCCCAAGCTGCCGCCGAAGGCTCACTGCCAAAGCCCCCAACCCTCGTCACCACGTCATTCTGATACCGACAAACCGTGGTCGTTGCATCCTTTGGAGCTTTTGATTGCAGCATCACTTGGGCTTCGGGCGTTCGGGTGACGGCAAACAGTAAAAATTCATTGGCTGCCGGGGGCTGACAGTCTGCGATCGGTGCAGACTGGGCGATAACTGGCATGACCGATTGGGCCATCACCTTGGGAGTCCCAACGACTAACGCCACTGCCCCTAAAATTCCTGCTGTCCAAATTTGATTCAACATCATGCCGCCTCGCCCAAAGTTCTCAAAACGTCTATCTCTATGCAGAAACCAAAGAAGCAATCGCACTCTCCACAGTTTCAGCCTCAAATTCGCCTGTGATGACAAACTCAAGGCGAAGTTTCAACCAGGTAATGAAGGACTTGTTGGTAGATACGATCGCCGCTGCCGGGGTCGGAACCTGAGCCTTAACGCTTGCCAATCCAGGCAGATTCAAGAAAGCTGGATCTTTGACCACCCAAAAATCTATTTCCTTTTCCTGCTCCTGATAATTGCGAATTCGCTCCGTGATCACCTCGTCCGTCGGCTCCTCTGTAAACAAAAAACGATCGCTCGCGGTAACAAAGTAATAAGTCGTCATGGTTTAAACAATGTATTTAAGGTATTCAAAACAGCCCAAACTACTTTCAAATTTTATCTTAATCATCCCCCCGATCGTGCGACGAAGGATGCCGTCCTGAATACACCACCCCGCGCTCCAAGTCCAACGTGACAATTTCACCATCTCGAATCACGCTCACCGCATCGGTCACGCCGACTATTACAGGCTTATCTAAGCGCATTCCGATCGTCACCGCATGGCCCGTGACATTGCCATCTTCTGTCACCACGCCCTTCGCCTTCTTAATCGCATCGACGTATTTTGCCGTGGTCGATCGGGTCACCAGAATTTCATTAGGCAAAAACTGCGACACATCATCCTCATCCCTGAGAATCCGCGCACGGCCACTTACCATCCCTTCACCAAAGCCCACGCCCTGACCGCGCACCGCCGTCACAACCTCCACCTTGAGCAAGTCCGTCGAACCTGACACCCCTTGTAAAGTCCCCGCCGTCAACACGACTAAATCCCCAGGAGACACGAGCTTATTTTCTTGGGCTAGATTTAAAGCGGCGCTAAAGGTCTCCCAAGTGGTGTCAAGGTCCAGCATCAGAAGCGGCTTAACGCCCCAGACCATCTGAAGCTGACGCGCAACGTCGGTGTGCGGTGTAATGGCAATGACGGGTGTGCGAGGTCGGAACTTTGAAACATTGCGGGCGGTGGCTCCCGTTTTGGTCAGGGTCATGATGGCAGACGCGCCGATTTGTCCCGCGATGTTGCCCACGGCTTTGCTGATGGCATTGGGAATCGATCGGTTGGCTTCCTCTAGATTGCGAAGCATCTCCTCCTTTTCGGTACGAACGGCGATCGTTGCCATCATGGCCACGGCTTCCACGGGAAATTTGCCCACGGCGGTTTCGTTCGACAGCATCACCGCATCGGTTCCGTCCAAAATTGCATTGGCAATGTCCGAAACCTCGGCGCGGGTGGGTCGGGGATTGCTCACCATGCTGTCAAGCATTTGGGTTGCGGTAATAATCGGGATGCCCAGACGATTGGCGGTGGCGATCAAGCGCTTTTGTAAAATCGGCACATCTTCCGCTGGAAGCTCTACCCCGAGGTCTCCGCGCGCCACCATAGCCCCGTCGGAGAGGCGCAGGATTTCCTCCATTTGTTCGATCGCTTCATGTTTTTCAATCTTGACCACCACGGGCGTATTTTTCCCGGCGCTGGCGATCAGGTCCTTAATCTCCCGCACATCATCTGGGTTTCGCACAAAACTCAGCGCCACCCAGTCCACACCATTATCCAAACCAAAAACGAGATCTTCGCGATCTTTATCAGTTAGCGCTTTGATTGAAAGATATACGCCAGGGAAATTAACACCTTTGCTGTTGGATAGTGGCCCACCTACGACCACGCGACAATGCAACTCACCTGCGGCCTTATCAACGGATTCCACAACCATCTCTACCTTGCCGTCATCCAGCAGGATCACAGAACCCGAAGGAACTTCTTGGGCGAGGGGTTCGTAGGTGATGGAGCTTTTGGTTTGGGTGCCGGGGATCTTGGCGCTGGTCAGAATGAATGGATCGCCCTTCTCTAGCACGATCGATCCATTTTCAAACTTACCGAGCCGAATTTTCGGCCCCTGCAAATCCTGCAAAATTGCGACAGGATAGTTCAGTTCATTAGAAATCTGGCGAATCAGTCGAATACTTTTTAAATGGTCATCATGGGTTCCATGGGAAAAATTCAATCGCAGCGTTGTCGCGCCTGCTCGAATCAACTCCCTTAAAACTTCTGGGCTACTGGTAGCAGGTCCGATCGTAGCAACAATTTTAGTGCGGCGGGGAGAAGATAGCATCATGAACGACTGCGTAATTAATTTTGAACAAACACGAAGCAGAATGGATGGTATCACGGAAGGGGGACGTAGAAAAATCTGGGCCATCAACCCTGGCGATTACAGGTCCGGAAGGGGCTACAGCCAGGTGTCGCTTGGGGTTAATTCTCTAGCGTTGACTTGCGCGTTTTGGGTCGGGCTTTCTCACCAGCGGAGACTCCTTCAGCTCGTCTTCAAGCTGAAAGGGGCGAACAATTCGATCGATCGCGTCTTGAACAAACTCCCGCATAAATTCATCTCGGCGATTCAATTGAAACTGTCGTTGAATGACTTCTGCCATGCCACCATCGCCCCAATCTTGATCTTGCCGAAAGTATTCTATAAAACTACGCCCTGCGATTCGAGTTAGATAGGCGGCACTGATTCCCTGAATCGCTCGACCGACTAGAAAACCCACAACACTGACCTGTAAAACGGTCGCCACAAGAGAAATAACGCCTTTGACAATGCCTAAACTCACTAACGTTTTTGCAAGAGACATGGCGAGTTCTTTGCTCCGATCGCTGTTGATTTCGCAGCCGTAAACCTTACCGAGTTCGACAATCATTTGGGCATTGACGGCGGCAGTGGCGAGTAAATCCACCACAGGAACCGGAGTCACGGCGATTACCCCAGCGCCGATCCATTGAAACCTGTCAACGATTTTTTCCGCTTCCCGTTTACGCTGGGTTTCTAAGATTCTGCGGGCATCTTGGCCGAGGCGCTGGGACTGTAAAAGAATGTTATCCGCCAATAAATCTTCACCTTCCGATCGCAGCACCGCCGCCACCTGACGAATGAGCGGCATGATGTCTGAATCAGGCGTTACTTGCTCCCCGCTGGCTAGCCTCACCGTGGCAGGACTAGCAGAAACCATAATGACATCAGTGTTTGCAATCAATCCGCTGACCCGATCGCGCAGGGTTTGTAATATCAATGTTTGATCTGATTCTGTATATAAATCGTATTTATTAAATACTAAAAGCGATCGTTTTCCGATTCTCGCTAGCATTTGTAAGGGTTCAAATTCTGATTGTCTTAAATCATTATCTACTATAAATAAAAGTAAGTCTGCGTCGGCTGCAAGTTTTTTTGCTAGCGTTTCTCGTTGCGTTCCAGCAATGCCTGCTTCTAAAATTCCGGGAGTGTCGGTGATGAAGATTTCTCGATCGATGCCTTGGATTTGTAATCGATGGGTTTCGCCCAGGGTCGTCGTTCCCATAGTTGCCCCAACGGAGCCGACCATTCGACCGATGAGGGCATTGATGAGTGATGTTTTGCCTGCGGAACCTGTGCCGAAGACGACGATCGACAGTTCTCCTTTGGCGAGGTTTTGTTGAATTTCTTGCGATCGGGCTAGGAGTTCTTGTTTGGAAATTTCATCTTGGATTTGGTCGAGCTGTTGACGAACGGCCTCGATATTTTTAACTGCTGCTTCGGTTTTGTCTTGAGGGGCGATCGGGCGATTGATTTTGCGACGGCGACGATCGGTGCGTTTAGGCAAAAAGACGAGGTACCAAAGCAGTAGCCCAATTAAACTGAGGACAATAACGATCGCCAGAGTAATGAGGATACTGCCGAGGTAAGGATAGGTCGAAAACAGCCCCGATAGCCGTGATAACGAATCTAGCAACCATAGTGTAAAAACCAGGAGTGCAATCAAACTCGCTAAAACTACGAGAATCCGTGGGAGAGGCATGGGGGACTGCGCTAAAGGTCTACATCTATGTATTCATGTCTATTTATTCACATTATTCACAGCTATTTGCTAGTGCAGGAGGCTTTCGGGGTGAAGGGACGATCGAGGACAACGGGGCTGAAGGCGCTTAGATCCAGCTTAGCTTGGTGGTAGTGAGCAGGTTTGTTGGCTTTTTTAGGTTCCCAAGACCCGACTTGTAGGTAGCCGGAGGGATGCCAAGAGAAAAGGCCGGGGCTAGGGTTACCGAGTCCGTCTTCAGGGTAGGCCATTCCAGTGAGGATCTTGCCATCTAGGGTGCCCTCGACGCAGATGACAGCGTTGTCAATAGGGGCGAAGGTTCCGGTGATTTTGTTGCCTGTTTTTGTGAAGGCGTAGATGATGCCACCTGCTTTTAGGAGGGCCTCGTTGGTCATTTTACGATCGGCAGGATTGGGTTTTCCAGTCCAATAGCTGTAGGTACCGTCGGGGAGTTCGGCGATCGATTTGGTTTTTGAGGGGCTGCCAGTGCAGGCAAGATTGTCATTAACGGGCTTAAAACCTTTGTCAGATTTGAACCCGAGGAGTTCGTCGTAGAGGGCCGGATTGGCGAGGAGCTTTGCGCGGGCGGCAGCAATCGGGGTGTTGAAGAAGGTGAGCGTGCGGCTGGTGGATAGGGTAACGCCTGTAACCGTTCGACCGCCGATGGTGCTTGGGAGGCTGTCGTAAATCGCTACGGTGTTATTTTCGGTTTGTTTTAGGACGAAGCCATTTCGCATTCCAATGCTGTTGTCGCCTTTGCTGCGATCGAAGGTGCAAGTGGCGCTAGGTGCGGCGAGGGTGGGAGATTGAAAGGCTAGGAGGGCAACGATCGGAAGGAGAGCAAGTGATTTATTCATGAGTGTTTGCTTATGACGAAGTTGATGTATGTTGACATATAGAGTGGAAGCGGGGCGATATTTAGCAGCCATAGTAGCCAAGTCCATAATTGAATGCAACCAATCCGGTTGAAACGCTAGAAATCGACTTCTGTTCC
>JANMIS010000678.1:0-2820 GCA_031375925.1 Synechococcales cyanobacterium OTE_70_concoct_197_sub | reverse complement strand
TTCATCTGGGAAGCTTATCAAAATAACTACATCAGCGAAGTTGTCTTGGCATTGTTCTACATCGGCATGGTTGGTTTGTTGTTGGATAAATTCATGGAATGGTTGCAGGCTCGGATTATGAAGGGGCAATAATTCTGATTTGAGGTTGGGCGCGGGAAGCGCGCCCCCACAACATTTTCAAGGCAATTGGTTCAGGATCTGTTCGTATACAAATATCAACTAAAAGAATTATGTCAGACCAATTCATTCACATCGAAAATGCAGAGAAGACCTTTCCCCTTAGTGGTGGTAAGGAATACAATGCTTTGAAGGGCATTAATCTCACGATTAAACAAGGCGAATTTATTGCTTTGATCGGTCACTCGGGTTGCGGTAAATCAACGCTGCTTAATATGATCGCAGGACTAGATCTTGCAACGGGCGGAATGGTTCAGCTTGAAGGCATGATGGTTTCTGGTCCTGGACCCGATCGCATGGTTGTCTTCCAAAACTATTCACTTCTACCTTGGCTCACGGTTCGCGATAACGTGGCTTTGGCTGTTGATGAAGTACTCACAGAGAAGACTCCTGAAGAGCGCAAAGAAATTGTTGAACGCTATGTCAAAATGGTTGGCTTGATTGGCTCAATTGATAAGCTCCCAACTGAAATTTCAGGCGGTATGCGCCAACGGGTTGCGATCGCCCGAGCGCTAGCAATCCAACCGAAGGTGTTGCTATTAGACGAGCCGTTTGGTGTGCTTGATGCATTGACTCGCGGCAAACTTCAGGAACAGTTGACGCGCATTTGCGAAGAAACGGGTGTGTCGGCCATTATGGTGACGCATGAAGTGGATGAAGCGGTGTTGATGAGCGATCGGATTGTGATGCTAACTAATGGCCCTGGTTCTAAGGTTGGCGGCATTTTGGATGTGGACATTCCCCGTCCTCGTAAGCGTCTTGAAGCCGTTCGTCACCCGAGTTACTATCAGCTTCGTAGCGAAGTCATTTACTTCTTGAACCAGCAGAAGCAAGTCAAGAAAATGCGGGCGCGGAAGATTCCGGTTGTGTCTCGTCATGGCTTGGAAAAGGTGAATCTGGAAATTGGGTTTGTCCCATTAACGGCTTGTGCTCCTATTGCAATCGCGCAAGAAAAAGGCTTTTTTACAAAGCATGGTCTAGACGAAGTAACGCTTGTTCGCGAATCATCTTGGCGCGGGATTGTTGATGGGTTACGCAATGGCTTTATTGATGGCGCACAAATGCCTTCGGGAATGCCGTTGTGGATGACGTTAGGTGGTCCTGGGGAAAGTACTCCGATCGTCACTTCACTCACTATGAGTCGAAATGGGAATGCAATTACGCTCGATCGTCGTTTCTATGACCAAGGCGTACATACCCTAGCTGATTTCAAAAAAGTATTGGATGCTTCGCCTGAAAAGCCTCACCGTATGGGTGTTGTTCATCCGTCTTCGATGCACAATTTGCTGCTCCGATATTGGTTAGCATCCGCAGGCATTGATCCAGACCATGATTTGGAACTCAAGCAAATTCCCCCAGCACAAATGGCGGTGGATTTGAAGGCGGGAACCATTGATGGTTTCTGTGTGGGCGACCCGTGGAATCTGCGGGCTGAAATGGAGCATACGGGATTCACGATCGCCCGTGACGTAGACATTTGGAGTGGTCATCCTGGAAAAGTTCTGGGCTGTCGAGCAGATTGGGCAGCGGCTTATCCAAACACCCACATTGCATTGACCAAAGCATTGCTTGATGCTTGTCAATATTGCGCTGACCCGGCTAATGCTCAGGAGATTCGCGAAATCTTGTCGAGACGTGAATATCTCGGAACGCCGATGGAGTACATTCAACTCTCGCCTGAAGCAAATATCGCTGAAAGTGAACATCAACCGATCGCCCATCATGTTTTTGCAGGTGAAGGTGTTAACCGTCCTAGCCGAACGGAGCATCTCTGGCAGATGACCCAAATGGCTCGTTGGGGTGACGTTCCGTTCCCTAGAAACTGGGTTGAAGTATTGGAAGCAACTTGTCAGGTTGGAGTCTTCAGTACCGCTTCTCGTGAATTAGGACAAACTGAGATTTCCTACGTTCGCAATAGCATTCAGCTTGTCGATGGTACGAAATTTACGGCTGAAGATCCGATCGCCTATCTCAACAGTTTAGAAATCAAGCGCGATATTACGATGGCCGAAATTCCGATCGGTCCCGCGCGTAAGGTTGCCGCCTAATTTTACAATCCGGACTACGACTCCGCTCAGTCCACGTTCGACTCCGCCCAGTCCTCAATCGTCGTGGGGTGAGCGGAGGCGTAGCTTGCTCCCGAAGGGCACCCCGAACCCAACACATTGACTCATTATCCACTCACCCATTTACAAGGTTTTGTCCTATGGTCGCCACTGAAACCAAACGATCGTCTACTTCATCCAAATCTGCGCCGCTAATTGAAATAGACAACGTTACCAAAATTTATCCGAGTACAGCGGGAGATAACGTTGTCATTAAAGACATTAGTTTGCAAATTCATGCTGGAGAATTTGTCTGTGTGATTGGTCACTCAGGCTGTGGGAAATCCACAATGTTGAATACGGTTTCGGGCTTTGCGGTACCTGATAAAGGTGAAGTTCGCAAAAATGGTCAGAAGGTGACAGGGCCGGGTCCCGATCGGATGACGGTATTCCAAAGCTATTCTTTGATGCCTTGGCTATCGGCCTATGAAAATGTTTATCTAGCCCTTGATTCTGTCCATCCAACTAAGTCAAAAGCCGATAAAGATCACATTGTTCGCGAACATTTGACCATGGTGGGATTGGGCGAAGCGATGGA
>JANMIS010000652.1:0-11085 GCA_031375925.1 Synechococcales cyanobacterium OTE_70_concoct_197_sub | reverse complement strand
GGATCTGAGTTTAGACAGTCTTTGGCGGGATGTTTCGGGTGACTTATACATGAATCCACCTCTAGGGATGGCGACTCAGAGCAGTCCCAGAGGAGATGTTGCAGCGATCGCCAATGTTGCGATCGAGCTACTCACGAACCGCCCGCCCACCTTTCAGTGGCAAAAACACTGTTCGATTCATCCTGCATTCGCTGAAATTTTAGAGCAAGCGCGGTCTGACTTTTCCTGGAATGCCCCTCAAAATGCCTCGCAACTCCTTCAACTTCTCTATGCCTACAACCATCCCCAGCCACCTGAGCCATCCCCAGAACCAAAAACAGGATTCAATGCCATGCCGTTGGTCTTAGGGGCAGGCAGATGGATTCGACGCATTTTCCAAAGTGTTTTGATGTTAGGGATATTGAGTGTAGCCGCATGGTTTGCCTACGAGCATTTCAGCACCCTCATTTTTGAAAAACTCTCCAATCCGACCGATCGCCGCAGGCCACCCAGCCCCCAGCCAACGCCCAGTCAGCCGCAACAACCCAGCCCAAAAACGAACGGTGCGATCGTCATCCCACCGAAACCAGAAGATTCAGAGCGCTAGGTTTGAGCTTGGAGCTTTCTTAAAACCGCCTCCCGGTTGCGCATGGCATTAGGATCATTGGGCTTATATTGAAGAACCTTTTCAAAACTGCTCAAAGCTGCTTCCCACTGCCCCATACTAGCCAGTAAGCTGCCTCGGTTATTCCAAGCTCTAAAGTCATTGGGGCGGAGTTCTAGGGCACGGCTGTAGCTTTTGAGGGATTCCTCCGGACGATTTAGAGATTTTAGCAACACCGCTCGGTTATACCAGGCTTCGTAGTAGTCCGGCTGCAAGGCTAACGCTCGATCGTAGCTGGTGAGAGCCGTTTGCCAGTCCTCTAGCTTCATGCAGGAGAGGCCTTGACCGTACCAAGCAGCGGCAAAATTTGAGTCGAATTTAATTGCTTTTTGGTAGCAGTCGATCGCATCTTCATGGCGATTCAGATGCTTAAGTGCGAGGCCGCGCTGGTACCAGACCTGGGCATCTTCGACTTGCATTGCCAACGATTGAGCGTAGCTGCTAGAGGCCGCTTCGTAGTCGCCCAAACAAAGTAGCGCATTACCGCGACTGCTGAGAGTTTCGGCATGATCGGGGCGAAGTTCTAAAGCTCGGTTAAAGTGAGACACGGCCCCTTCGTAACGCGCGGTCGCGTAGAGCGTTGCACCTTGGAGATACCAAGCATCTGCCTGCTCTGGATTCAAATCTAATGCCTTAGCCAGATAGGCGATCGCTTCTTCATATCGCCCCAAAGTATAGAGCGCCAATCCTAAACTGTAATGAGCATGGGGATAGTTGGGTTGAAGCTGAATGACGCGCTGAAAGCTACCCCCCGCCTCTTCATACCGCCCTGCAATATGAGCCGTCCAGCCTCGCTGATAAAACAAAAAGGGGGAGGTGGGATGAACCATCAATGCCTTGTCTAGACAAGCGAGCGCGCCTTCATGCTGTCCCAGATTGACATAGGCATTAGCCTTTTCGCTCCAAGCCTCCAATGAATCGGGCCGCTGCTCCAAAATATCCGTCAAGGCCGTGATCGCACTGCCATAATCGCCCATTTGACAAAGCCGAGAGACTTGACTCAACTCAGTATCAATGGTGTCCACCGAATTTCTAATCTGGGTCTGTAACATGGCGCTTTTCGTCACACTCTCGCACTGCTCTCAGTAAACATAATGCCCTTTGGGGTTAAAAAAGACACTTTACAAAATTAGTATTCCTTTTTAAGGGATATTACTTAGGAATCATCAAAAGTGCGTTGTATAAATTATTCTCCCAAGGTACTAATTTTGAGAGTCTTAGAGATGTGATTAGGAATACCAAAAAAGAGAGATTCATCACTGCTTTACAGATCTTTAAAGAAGGGAAATGCCCACCAGGATTGATCTAGACTTTTCAGACGGCTGTGCTGCGGCCAGCACAACCCATGATTCTTAAGCCCATGATTCTCAGGATGACCCATGTTCCCAACCCATCGCCCTCGCCGTCTGCGATCGAATGACACCCTCCGTCGGATGGTCCGCGAGACCGTGTTGACTCCAAATGACTTGATTTATCCCCTGTTTGCGGTGCCGGGGGAGCGATTTTCGAAGGAAGTGGTTTCCATGCCGGGGGTTTATCAGCTCTCTGTGGATAAAATTGTAGACGAAGCAAAAGAAGTCTATGATCTGGGGATTCCGGCCATTATTCTGTTTGGGATTCCGGCGGAGAAGGATGTTGAAGCGACGCAGGCTTGGCATGACTGTGGCATTGTGCAGAAGGCGACTGAGGCTGTGAAAAAAGCAGTGCCGAATTTGATCGTGATTAATGACACTTGCCTTTGTGAATATACGTCCCATGGTCACTGCGGCTACCTGGGAGAGAGCGACCTCATGGGTAGAGTGCTGAATGATCCAACGCTAGAACTATTGAAAAAAGTAGCGATCGCCCAAGCCAATGCAGGGGCCGACGTCATTGCGCCTTCGGGGATGATGGATGGCTTTGTGGGGGCGATTCGAGAAGGACTCGATGGCGCTGGGTTTCAGGATATTCCGATTATGTCCTATGCAGCGAAATATGCCTCAGCCTACTATGGGCCATTTCGAGATGCAGCGGAATCAACGCCTCAATATGGCGATCGGCGAACCTATCAGATGGATCCAGGCAATGCTCGTGAAGCCATTAAAGAAGTATTGCTAGACATCGAAGAAGGTGCAGATATGCTCATGGTGAAGCCTGCTTTGTCCTACATGGACATCATTCATCGGGTTAAGGAAGTTAGCGATGTGCCTGTGGCGGCCTACAACGTCTCTGGGGAATATGCCATGGTTAAGGCGGCGGCCTTAAATGGCTGGGTGGATGAGGAGCGGATTGTTCTTGAAACCTTGACGAGCTTTAAACGAGCCGGGGCAGACATGATCTTGACTTACCACGCGAAGGATGCGGCGCGTTGGATCGCTTAAGGCTAATGATGGGATGCAAGTTTTTAGTTAGGGTTTTGGCTAAAATTTCTGGCTAGAAACTTGTGTCAAGTTGGGATGTGGATGCTATAAGGAATACGATCGTCACCGTACTTATTTTTTAGCTCGACTCCCCGCCCACTTGATAAGCCGTCTACATGACTAACTTTGATCTCTTTCTACTGACAATTTACTTTTTGTGCGTCACTTACGTTCTCTATCAAATGATCAATTCATTTAATGATGAATGTATCGTCGCGAATGAGAAGGATAAATTGACCAAACTGCTTGAAGACCTCAAGTTGAGCGATCGGGTTGAGATTAGTTTTAAGTTTGACAAACGGTACGAGTTTGCAAAGCTTCAGTCATTTGGCGTCAATATTAAAAATAAATCCGACGAATACCCAATTTATGTGGATTGGAGCTGTAGCAGTATTACGGACTTTGATAATAAATCTCGGCGATTGACGCGATCGATTCCAGGCAATGCTTTAGACCTATTTCCTGAGCAATCCCTGAGTCCGGTCGCACCAGGAACAACCTTAAAAGAAAAGGTGGCGGCAGAAGATATGTTGGTTCGGAAGGGTGATGAGGGTCCTATGGAAATCGGCAAAGACAAAACACTCCAAGATTTAACCAAGCCGAAAAAGCCAGGGGATGAATTGAATCGCTACAATGCTTTTATGGCTCTCGAAGAAGATCTGAAATTTAGCATGAGCATTATGCTGCGAATTGTGAATGAAGGGACTCCCAGTACAGGATATGGCATTCCAATTAAATGTGAGTTCAAAATTAAAAAGCTTCATTGGACCGCTGGTTTGCCTTGGAATCCTAAGGAATCATAAGGCTGCTTAGTCAGTAGAATTTGCTTGGGACTCAGATTTTTTTGGTGTAATGTGGAAATTACGTATTCTTTTCCCTGAAAAGAGCACCGTAAATTCGCTGGGTGTCCCATGGCTTACTGCGTGAATCCTTACTGTCAAGATCCTGACAACTCGATCGCCTCTGGTTCAGCCCTTCCACCCATTGACTCTGAAAGACTCTGCCATAGCTGTCAGACACCACTTCTTCTCAAGGATCGCTACACCATTTTGGGGCCACCTTTGTGCGATCGGCACCCCACATTGAGTCCTAATGCAAAGGTCTTTGAGGTGCGCGATAGCCGCGATCCCAATCCAAAAGTCTTGAAGGTTCTCTGTAGTAGTCAAGCTAAGTTGGTCAGTCTTTTTAAGCAAGAGCAGGAGATTCTGACCGATCGTGAGCATCCCCATGAAGGCATTCCCAAAGGATATGATGCCTTTGATTTGATTACTCCCTACGGTCAAGTGTTGCCCTGTCTCGTGATGGAGAAAATCATCGGTCAAAACCTGGAGCAACGGAGGTTAGCTTTGGGACCGATCGATGGACAGACCGCCTTAAATGAATTAAAACAACTCGCCGAAATTCTGCATCACATTCATCAGCAAGATTTTTTTCATCGTGATATTAAGCCGTCTAATATCATGCGCCGATCGGGCAACGGTCGTTTGGTTTTGATTGATTTTGGGACGGCTCGGCGAGTGACAGAAACCATTGTGGCAGGCCAAGCTTCGACCGTAGTGGTGTCCTATAATTACACGGCTCCCGAGCAATTAAATGGTCAAGCGGAGAAGCGATCGGACTTCTATGCTTTGGGTAAAACCATTTTACATTTGATGACCGATTTGCCAAAGCTCAATGAAGAAGATGTCCCTCCCGCAAACCCAAAAGAGTTTGCCAGCCGATCGCAGGCCAAGCTCTCCCCAGCCTTTGAAAAATTGCTCTTTGATTTGATTCACCCCTCGCCAAACCTCCGTCCCCGTGATACTTCTGAATTATTAAAACGCATTAAAGACATTGAGAAAGAAGGCGATCGGCGCAAGCAAAAAAACATCACATTGATTTTTGCGAGTGGGTTAGTCTGTGGGGCCAGCATTATGACACCGTTACTGAAGCAGATTGATTGGGAACAGACTCAGCAACTATTATTTCCAGCGCCCGTATGTGACGCGCAGACCAATGATTCCATCAGCTGTGGAGAGGAAATGCTAGTCAATGGTCTTGTGAAAAACATGAGTTCTCCAGACGATAAGAAGCTAGGGATTCAAGCTTTTGCTAAAGGGGATTATCAGAAGGCTCAGGCGTTTTTTAAGAAAGCTTTTGAGCAAGAGCGAGATCCTGAAACTTTGATCTATTTAAACAATACAAGAATCCATCTAGAGCCAAGCCTTCAATCTCGAAAAGCGACGATTTCAGTGACTGTTCCCATTGAAAATCCAAATGCCAGGACTCGGGCGATCGCAATGTTGCGAGGGGTGGCACAAGCTCAAAATGACGCGATCGATCGTTATGCTATCGGCCTTCAGGTGGTTATTGTCAATGATAATAATGACCCTGAATTTGCTAGTCAGGTGGCGCAGAGGCTAGTGAAACGAAAAGATATTTTGGGAGGCGTGGGTCACGCCAGCAGTGAGGCGCTTCTGGCTTCATTGCCCCATTATGAAGCTAAAAGATTTGTTTTTGTTGCGCCTGCGAGTACGTCTGAAGAGTTAAGCAGTGCAGCTTTAAGGAAAGAGCATATCTTTTACCGCAGTCTTCCCAGTAATCGGACCAATGCAAACTTTATGACGGCATTGCTCACATCAGCCCGTTTTAAGCGACCCAAGATTGCGATTTACTACAGTCAGGGGAGTGCCTATAGCCGATCGCTTGCGGCAGAACTGAGATCTAGTTATCAAATTCATGGCGGGGAAGTCGTGGATGACGATCGGGGTTTGTTGCGGATTGAACAACCGACCTTCGATGCAAAAAAAGCGCTGAAATATGCGCGCGATCGGGGGGCAACAGTTCATATTTTAATTCCAGATGGTGCTGTGAAGCGTGCAAGTGCAATTAATTCTTTAGCATTGGTTAAAGAGAACGCAGGCAAAGATTGGATTATTGCAGGCGACAGTCTTGCAGGGGTTCCGGAATATCTAGAAGACGGTGAAAGTGGCGTTGCCCAATATGCTTTAGGGAAAATGATTTTTTCGGCAGCTTGGGATCCAAGTGCGGATTTAGCCTCTCCGCTATTGAGTTATTGGAATAGTACTAAGCAATCTAATAGCTCGGTGGATTGGCGAACGCTTACCAGCTATAACGCAGTGTGGATGATGGCAAAGGCATTGGATAATGAAACGGTTCGTAGTCGTGAACAGCTTCGAATTGCACTCTCTGAACCGGATTTTCAGACGATCGGCATCGGCTCTGGTGATGAACGCAAACGCAGGCTTTCCTTTCAAGAACAAAGTGGTGAAATTGCCAATCCCAAAGTTTATTTGAGTATTGTGGCGAAATGCGACGATCGGTACACTACAGTGCTTTATAGCAAACAATTTTGCCCAGATGGTAAGCCTGCATTTCCCAAGGCTAACCCCAAGTTTAAATCTAACGTGTCAAAATAGAATTGAGCAGTTTTAATTAAGAATAGAACTGGAGTTGTTTTATGTATCAGTTGGGTTTGCGGGGGCGGCTTTTTTTGTCGCACATTATTGTGATGGTGATGGGGGTGACAACGTTGCTGATGTTTGGACGACTGTATACGTCGCGATTGTTTATGGAATACCTCCAGACGATGGAGTTTCGGGGGGGGTTGCTATATGCGATGCGATTGCCTTTGCTGCAAGGATTTGAATCAGCATGGAGTCGTGGGGCTTTTTGGTCGGTGATTTTTGGGGGTGGGACGGCGGCGGCGTTGAGTTACATTTTATCGAAGCGGATTATGCAACCGCTCTTGCAAATGCAACGAATTACGGCAAAGTTTGCGGCGGGGGAAATGACAGCGCGAATGCCGCCGAGTGATATTCCTGAATTAAGTCGCTTTGCGGATAGTTTTAATCGGATGGCTTTTGCCCTAGAAGACGTCGAGCAGCGTAGACGAGATCTCGTCAGTGACCTCACCCACGAATTACGAACACCGCTGACCATTGTGGAAGGCTATTTAGAAGGATTAACCGATGGCACGATCGATGCGACACCTGCCATCTATCAGCGACTCAGCGGCGAAACGCAGCGGCTTAAGCGGCTGGTGAATGATCTGCAAGAACTATCAAAGGCTGAGGCGGGCTATTTGCCGATCGATTCTAGGAAGTTTGACCTGCGATCACTGTTGCAAAAATTAGTCGATCGATTTAGTGATCAATTGATTGATAGTGAAAAGTCTTTGAAGCTAGAACTCGCGGTTGATCTTCCTCGGGCCTATGGCGACCCGGAACGAACAGAACAGATTTTAATTAACCTAATTGGTAATGCTTTATATTACACAGAAGTCGGTGCTGTGACGATCGCAGGTGAAGTGATTCAAGGAATGCTATGGGTTTCGGTTAAGGATACCGGGATTGGGATTTCTGAAGAAGATTTGCCCCACGTTTTTGAGCGGTTTTGGCGATCGGACCGATCGCGCAACCGGATGTCTGGCGGGACGGGCATTGGGCTAGCAATTTCTAAAAGGCTAGTGGAAATGCAGCAGGGCAAGATTCATGTGGAAAGTGTGATCAACCAAGGCAGCACCTTTAGCTTTTCAATTCCGATCGCCCAGAAGACGATTATTCCTGAAAAATAATTGCCCCCATAAACTAATTTTTTAAATTAAATCCAATTTGTAGTGAGGTGTGTACCTTAAGTACTGAGGTTGAAGACTGAAGTCCAAAACCCAGGTTAGATGATGCCATTGACTTCGGAGAAAATCCATGAAACGTCCAACTCTTCTCAATGCTTTGATCTGCACTGCTATTGTAGCGATCGCAGGTTCTATGACTCTAAAAGAGGTTCAGGCAGACACAATGATGAAGCCTAAACCCTCCATGCAAAAAATGGACAAGATGGCAGAAACGATCGTCAGTGGCAAGTTTGTTGCATCGGAGCATCCGACTACAGGAATGGCTCAGATCGTCATGATGAATGGTAAGAAATACCTGAAATTTGATAGTGCTTTTAAAAGTGATCCAGGTCCCGATCTCTACGTCCTTCTCCATCGCCAAGGAATGCCAAAAGATTATAAAAAAGACGACTACATTAGTCTCGGACTTCTTAAAAAAGTCACAGGCAGCCAAATGTATGAGATCCCTGCTGATACCGATATCTCTACTTTTAAAACAGCCGTGATTTGGTGCCGTCAGTTTAATGCAACCTTTGGATTTGCAAACTTGAATTAGAAATCCACATCGCCCCCTAGCCCCCAATTTTGGGGGAAGATGAATTCCGAAGCCGCTAGAATTGGGGGTTGGGGGCGGTTCATCAGAGGTGGGAAAGACTGGATGGTATGATATCTTGCATGAAAATTCTATGGTTTCTTTCATGACTCGATGGAAAGAAAAGCCAGACTGGGAAGTCATTTTAGGCATCCAGCAGGGCGATCGTGCAGCGCTTGAAGTGCTTTACGATCGTTATAGCAGTCTGGTGTACAAGCTTTCACTTCGGATTTTAGCGAATTCAGAAGCGGCGGCAGACTTGACACAAGAGATTTTTCTGGCAATTTGGAATAAGCCCGAGAAGTATCAAGGCGATCGGGCTTCTATTGCGGTCTTTTTGTCGGTGATGACCCGATCGCAAGCCCTAAACCGATTGCGATCGTTGAAGTCTCAGCAACAGTTAATGCAACGCTTTACCGAGCTGTTTTAAGTGTGCAGAAAATGCCTCCGCTGCCTGCGGGGAAAATCTATCATCTATGGGCAGTCGTCAATAATCAAAAGGTAGCTTGTATTCAGTTTGTTCCTGAGGCTGATGGTCAGGTTTTGATGCAGATTCCCGCCAGCCGTTGGAATCAAGCAACGCAGGTCGTGATTACCATAGAACCGGAGCAAGCATCAAGCCAACCCACGGGAGAAATGGTGATGAGTGGCGAGAAGATTTAATGGGTGATTGGGCTTGTGCGATCGACGATTAGTTAAGACAAAATCAATCCAATTTCAAACGTCAAGTGTATATCAATTACAACGCTGAAAGACGATCGAAAAATCGTAATGACAGCGCTGTAATGGACACATTTAAATCACTCAAACTTATTACCATGAACGATCGTCGTCTTTTCCTGTGCGGCTTATTTGCTGCAACTCTTTCCTTGTCAACCTTGCTCTCTACCCCTGTCGCTGCGAATGAAGACAAGGGTAGAAACGATCGCATCGGCACCCTCTACACTGCCAGCAACGCCACCACCGACAATCAAATTCTGGCCTTCGATCAGATGCGTGATGGCTCTCTAAAGCGCATGGGTGCTGTTTCAACGGGCGGAAAGGGATCCGGTGGTGGACTTGGAAATCAAAGTGGATTGACATTGACGACTAATAGACAGTTTTTGTTAGCTATCAATGCCGGGAGTAACGAAATCTCAGTCTTTAAATTTAACGATCGTCAACCCAAACTCGTCAGCAAAATATCATCCGGCGGTCTGCGTCCGGTCAGCGTGACGGTTCAGAATGATCTCGTCTACGTTCTCAATGCGGGAAGTGATGATGTGACAGGGTTTTACCTAAAGGACAATGGCAAACTCCTTCCAATTCCCAATTCCCGTCGTGCCCTCAGTGGAAAGGCAACGGCCCCAGCCCAGATCCGGTTTAGTCCGAATGGTGACACTATGGTCGTCACTGAAAAGGCTACCAATGTCATCTCTACATTCCCGATTAAGTATGGCTATCTGGGCGATCGTATTAGTAATCCCTCCAATGCAAATACGCCATTTGGTTTTGCCTTCGATCGTCGGGGTAATCTTTTGGTTTCTGAAGCGGCAGGCGGTCCCCCAAATATCAGTGCCATCTCTTCCTATGACATTCTTCCCAGTAGCAAACTCAAAACGATTACCGCTGCTGCAAAGACAAATCAATTAGCAGCTTGCTGGGTTGTTGTCTCGAAGAATGGAAAATATGCCTACGTGAGCAATACGGCCAGTGGAACCATTAGTGGATTTGAAATCAAACCCAACGGAACATTGACAGGTATCACAAACAACGGCGTCACGGGGAATACTGGAGTCGGTAGTGGGCCGATCGATCTGATAATCAGCCGAAACGGTCAATTCCTCAGTTCGTTGAATTCCCAAAATGGGACAATTTCAAACTTTAAAATTGAATCAAACGGCTCTTTAAAACCTGCACCAACACTTTCTGAACTCCCCACGACCGTCAATGGATTAGTCGCTCGCTAACAAGCAACCAATTCTGGGGGGACATCGTTGTTCGTCCACCTCGGAATGAATTCCGAGGCTCATAGCCCAAGTCCGTTGAAACGGACTAAAAGACCCGAGTGGTGAACTATTCAACATGTTTCAACAGGTTTTAGCTATGAGCCTTGCGACTTTAGTCCAAGGTGGACCATCAACGGAGTCGGTAAACTTATTGTTAGAAATCGCCTAAGATAGGCGATGTAGCCAGCAATGACGCTATAACGGTCTAGTTCGCTGATTTTATCAAGGAAATCCCACTTTTCACCCGAGTATTCCGTTTCCCAGACTTCGCTTGAGACCGAAACATCACCTCTACGACGACGAGTTTCCCAAGAAGTCATTATTTTTTCAAACTTCTGAGCTAACGGACCTTCTCTTTCATAGAAAAACCTATAAAATAGTTCCTGAATCACTTGAAACAATCAATACTTGAAGTCTATCTGTAACAGACTCATAGTGATGCCCTAATCATGAAAGCCTAGCCTTACTAATTTATAATAATTTCTTGCAAAAGTATCATTCTTTATCAAAGATAACTGGTATTCTTCGATACATTGGCAAACTATATCCAAATAATACTCTAAGATTAAAGGCTAATTTTGGAAAATCATGGGAAATGTCTACGATTCTCTCGATCGAACATCTCAACGAAAACGGTTGTTTGAATTAGCGATCGTTTTTTTACAGTTAGGGACGATCGCCTTTGGTGGTCCGGCGGCACATGTCGCCATGATGGAGGCGGAAATCGTCACAAAACGATCGTGGGTCACCCAAGAAAAACTGCTTGAACTATTTGGACTGACCAATCTAATTCCAGGCCCAAATTCAACAGAACTCGCCATGCAGATTGGATACGATCGGGCAGGATGGCG
>JANMIS010000168.1:0-1365 GCA_031375925.1 Synechococcales cyanobacterium OTE_70_concoct_197_sub | reverse complement strand
TGGGCATCTCCGAGAAGCGAGGCGGTTTCTTCTAAAGATTCCCGAAGGCGTTTGGCCGCGTGGATGGACATATCTCGCGGGACGGAAATACGATCGCGCAAATATCTAAGTCCTATTTCAGCGCCGGACTGAGGCCGACAGGTGCCCCCCGTCATGAGATGTGTTAAAGCACAGCGCAACGCTTCATCAAAGCATTCATCTTGTAAAGGATTGGCGCGGATAATATTGCTGCGATGTTTGACAACGCGGTGCAGGGCTTCTGTTCGCGCGGCTTCGGGTTCGGGGTAGGCAACATCGGGTAAGCCTTGCCACGGGCCTTGATTGACTCGCTTTTTGTTTTCGATCGCTTGGGGTTCGCCATTTTCCCAGCAGCCGCCCATTTGAGGCGGGAGGTCATGGGCATGGGTATGAAAGTCACCCTGAGTTCCGCGATAGGTGATGCGGCTTTCCATCGCGTCGAACCAATTGCTAAACCCTGGACTTGATCTCAGAGAGTAGCCCTTGTAATAAAACAAACTGGCATTCATCCGTTCGACGTAGGGCGTAAAGATTACGTCAGCAGTCCCAAATTCGGTGAGCATGTAAGGACCGGGAGTTTGACCGATCGCCTTTCCACTTGCGTCACTGTATTGACAAACACATCCTGGTTGTGGGCTTCATCACGGGGAGACCTAGCGGGCTGACAAAGCCAACTGCACCACGCCCGAAAAAGCAAGCGTTCGAGCCGTCGCATGGGTACAACAGCCCGATCGTTCATACCCAGATTTAAGGGACCAAAGACTTGTTCTAGAGCGATCAGAATATCGTCGCTTTCGGTGATGATTTTGCCATCGAGTTCCAAAGCTGGAAGCATTCCCGAGGGCACTTTGCGCTTATACCAGCTTTCCTTTTCCCCATAGCAAAACATCGTCACTTTTTGGATGCGGTAGGGAATGCGCTTTTCTTCGAGCCAGAGCCAGATTTTTTGGCAATAGGGACACCAGGCATGATTATCCCGATAGAGCGTTACTCGAATATCGGATTCGGAATGTCCAAACAGGCGCAACTCAGCCTGAGCGTTAGTCGAGCCATTAACCGTATCGACTGGGTAGTCTGCGAGAGCTTCTAGTTCTGTCCAGCTTAGAGGCGCAGTAGTCATAGAAGGGGAGTCAGGATTCAGTTGCATGATGGGCTTCTTTTGTAGTGAATACAAGTCAGATAGGGATGTTAAACCCATGATTAAAAGTTGCTATCTTTATTCTTGCTTAGAGTTTAAGATATGCTCCGTGCTGTCAACCCTCTTCTGACTGATTGCGTGACATTGATACGGGCAATTTGGTGTCAGTTGGTTTCGTAATCTCCAGAGATCTTCTATTTTATCGGTGC
>JANMIS010000575.1:0-7204 GCA_031375925.1 Synechococcales cyanobacterium OTE_70_concoct_197_sub | reverse complement strand
CCGTTAGACCGCTTCAAGTCAAAGAATGGAGTAGGACTTTATCTTCATAATGTCTCGCTGAGACGCAGATTTTCGTAAGTAATTTTACATAATTTGATATCCGAACTATTACTAAGTTTTAAGCATTAACCCTGTCGTTGAAGATTGTATGAAGCCGCTATATTTTTAAGTGGATTTACATCAGGGTTATGTATGAGAAGAGTGAAGTCAAAAGCATACCTAGACTACAGTAAGAATTTCCCTAATCTCAATACATTTTGGCTACCAAGTGACATGGGGAAGTATGGTATTCCCATTTTGCAGAAAGTCGATTTGAAGCCTGATGAGTTGTGTCCATACGATGAACGGCGAAAGAGTGAGGAGTATAACAAAGATTTACCTAAAAATGTTGCCCTCCATTTTTTCATGACTGATCATTGGTTTAACAGTATTTGGACATATCCTGAACGAGCGTTTCAAAGCATTTGCCGATTTGACTGTGTGATTTCGCCAGATTTTAGCCTTTATCGAGACTGGCCACTTTCTATGCAAATGTGGAACACCTATCGAAATCGATGGCTGGGAGCTTGGTGGACTCAACAAGGTATGCAGGTAATCCCTTCAGTTAATTGGTCTACTGAAGAAAGCTATGACTTCTGTTTTGAAGGATTGCCGACTAGAGGAACTTTAGCCATTACAACTATGGAAATCAACAGCAAAGATAAATTAGGACGGCAGCTATTTTTAGCTGGCTTTGAAGAACTATTGCAGCGCTGTCAACCAGATTTACTTTTAGTATATGGGAAGGGATTTCCAGGAATTTTAGAAGAAAAAGTTTCTGTTCAGCGCTATTCCCACCGACTGACTGAAATTCATCAACGTTTATCCTAGGGAGAAAGCACTATGGGAGGACGTGGAAGTGCTTCAGGCAACAGTGGACGTGCTGTACACTCACACTACAAAGATGGGACTCCCTTATATAAGGGACAGCAACCACCTCGGTTAGGAGAAGCCAAGCCTGATCCCCAGGCACAAGGAGCACATACCCAGTTAAGATGGGATAATGTAAATCAACGAGTTTATCAGGGACGAGAATTTGACAGAAAAGGGCAACCAGTGAGAGACCTTGACTTTACTAGTCCAACTTTCCCAAATGGCGCTCCCCGACCTGACCATCTTCCCCCGCCACATCAGCACCGATGGTTGCCTAATCCAACAGGAGGCACTCCAAGTCGTAGCAAAAAACCAGAACCATTATAGTAAAGGAGGACTGAGACATGAAAATTAGTTCGTGGGCGATTACATTGAGCCAAACTTCTGAAGAACGTCTTGAAGAAAGGGTCGCTTCAATTGCCGATTACCTTGCAAAAACATATAAAGATAGTCAATGGCAGATTTTAGATTTAGATGCAACAGGGAAATGTGGCGGAAGGCTAACCCTGCAACTAAATAAAGAAGATAAACTATGTCTTCCATCTTCTGATTTTCTAGCTGTTCTATCAGAAGATGGTCAAGTAATTGATTTAGATGCAGCAGTACTGGTTAATAAGCAACCTCTATTCAAAATAATCATTCAGGATGGTTCTTCAGTTGATGTATTAGGTAAAGGAGTACTCCTGCCGAGTGATGTGCTTGGTTCATATAGTGCCTCTGATCCAAAGCTTTTTTTGTGGAATTAATTTTGTACTTATGTAATAAGTATCCTGGTCAGTCATAGCAACAGCAGTCTAACAATTCGGTTGCAGCGGACGGTTTGGACAGCTTGATGTGGACGCAAAGGTTTCTCAACGCCGCTGAACCGAGCCGTTATCTCGCAATTCAGCATTTCGGCTTTTCGGGGCGTATTAAAGTTGTCAATGGCGGGGAGATCAAATATTCGGTTGTTAACATATGACTAAGAGCATAATCACGAAGATACTGGCTTGGACTAGCGTATTAAGCCTCATTGTGACTCTCAGTCACTTAATTCCCTTTAATATCCCAGTTCTGCTACTTTTCATTCCCGTGATCCTTGTCTTTCCTCAGCTTGCCCGGACAGGAGCGGAAGTAACTTATAGTTTTGCTTGGATTCAGATCCATGCCTTATGGGTATGGGCAGTTCTTTTCGTATGGCATTTTATCTTGCTTTTTCCAATAATTTTTCTGTTCTTTAGATTGAGAAAAGCTAAACAAGAGAATCGACCCGATGGCAAATAGTTATCTCGCGATCACAACTGAGAATATCGGCGATGTTATCGAGACATTTTCATCTCATTGAAAGGCGATCGTAAAAAAATTAAACTCTCGGCCACATTAAAAACGGTTCGCGGGATCGGTTCTGGCAAACCAGCTTAATGAGAAATTATTGGTGGTCGTACAAAGAGATAAAAAGCGCTTGCTCCCGACCATATTAAATTTATTGATATTAAATTTATTGATTAAGTGTAAAATATTGCTAATGGCGGGTGAAGCGCCATTGGGCCTCCTAGAATACTGAGAAATTTAATACCGCGTAGCTTAAAATTATCTCTTGCCGATTTTAGACACGGGCAAAGGTGAAGTTGGCAGCTATCGTTTTGACACTCGTGAATCGAAGGGGAAGGTGATTAAATTCGATCGACTTAAATTATCAAAACCCTAAATATTATGATTGATTAGTTATGAGTTTTCCCTGTTTTTCTTTGATTCTAGAAACCGAAAATCTGGAAACTGCTGATATCAAAGGCTTACAAATATCGATCGCATCTCTCGCTCAGCAGGAAGCGATCGGTCACGCCAACGAAGTCCTATTGATCGACAGTGGCAACACTCCGATAGAACTTCTGACAGAACTTCAAGAAATTTATCCTTGGCTCATCGTCAAAACCGCGTCGCCTGACACTGAATATTACGCTTCAAAAATGCTCGGATTAGAATGGACCACAGGGGATATCGTGGTTTATTATGATTCGGATTGTATTTACAATAGCAATTGGCTTACAAAAATTCTGGGTAGCTTTGATGATCTAGATATTCAAATTGTCGGCGGCGAAACTACAACGAACGGCGTGGGGTTTTATGGCACGGCAATGGCACTTTGTTATATATTTCCGCAATATTCAAATTTGACAAATTTGATTCCTGTAAACCAATACTTTTTAAATAACGTTGCCTTTCGTAGATCTGTTCTCAAAACCGTTCCCATTCCTGTTGGATTGCCCTTGTACCGTGGCAATTGCGTTCTTCATGCCCAACAATTGCAGGCGAATGGTTACGTGATTTGGAGACAGCCTTTGGCCCGATCGCTTCATGCACCGCCCAATGGCTTTAAGCATTGGATGCAGCGTTTTTTGTTGATTGGTTATGATTGGTATTGGCAGAAGCAATTAATCAGCCCACTGGCAAACCGCCCCCCAGCCCCCAATTCTGGGAGAGGCTCTGATGATCCGACAATTAGCAACCAATCTAAGCTTGCGATCGGTTTCGATCGGATTTCTAAAATGATTCAACGCGATCGTCGTCATGCGTTTTATTTGCCGTTTTGTTTGCCGATCGTGTTGCTGTCAGTGTTGTTAATTGCGATCGGGTATCAAATCACTGTGAGGCATCCCCATTATTTGCGCGATCGTTTGGCCTAATAATCCCTTACAATTGATCCCGCCCTGAACCCTGCGATCTAGCGATGACTCTGCCAAAACTCCTGCTTGTGGATGGACATTCCTTAGCATTCCGCTCCTATTATGCCTTTGCTAAGGGCCGTGATGGGGGATTGCGGACTTCAGAGGGCATTCCGACCAGCGTTGCTTTTGGGTTCACGAAGGCATTGTTGGAGACCATTGAGGCGGAAAATCCAGACTACGTGGCGATCGCCTTTGACCTCGGCGGACCCACTTTTCGTCATGAAGAAGATCCAACCTACAAAGCTAACCGAGCGGAAGTACCTGAAGACTTTCGGCCTGATCTCGATAATTTACGGCAGTTTTTAGAAACCCTGCAATTCAAAATCGTCGTTTCACCGGGATTTGAAGCAGATGATGTGATTGGGACGATGGCGCATAAGGCTGCACAGAAGGGGTGGACAGTGCGAGTTTTGAGCGGCGATCGGGATTTGTTTCAACTCGTGGATGACCAGGAATGTACCAAAATCCTGTATATGAGCACCACCTATGGCAAAGCTGCACCGCCCCCGCGTGAGTTTGGGATTCAAGAAGTAAAGGACAAAATGGGCGTGTTACCATCCCAGGTTGTAGACTTCAAAGCCCTGTGCGGTGACAGTTCTGACAACATTCCAGGTGTCAAAGGCATTGGGGAAAAGACTGCGACGACTTTGATTAACACCTACGGCACATTGGATCATGTATATGAATCAATTGAAGAACTAAAAGGTGCCGTCAAACGCAAACTTGAAGAGGGCAAAGACTCGGCTTACCATTCCCAACGCATGGCTCGCATCATTCTCGAAACGCCACTGACGATCGAGCCTGAAGACTGCAAATTAGAGCCGTTTGACCCGTTAGAGATGCAGCTTTGGGTGGATAAATTAGAGTTCAAAGTCTTCGGGAAAAAGCTCGAACAACTTCGTCGTCGTGCGGCAGGTGAAGTATTAGAAACTGAAGAAGAGATTGCTAAAAAATTAACAAAACGAGCACCCTACGTTGACCCAGAAACTTGGTTTTTTAGCGCAGAAGATACAAAAGAAGCAACGATTTCACAGTCGCAGTTAAAACCTGCAACGATTCAGCCAGACATCATTGATACTGTTGAGAAGCTTAACGAGTTAGTAGAAGGCTTAAAACTATTTACAAATCCCGCTTTCCCGATCGCTTGGGACACTGAAACAACCTCTCTCGAACCCCGAGACGCGCAGCTAGTCGGCATTGGATGCTGCTGGGCAGGCGAGTTTGATGGGATGGCCTACATTCCCGTGGGGCATAAATCTGGCACTCAATTACCATTAGAAACCGTCCTCGAAGCATTGCGCCCAATTCTTGAAAGTGACGCTTACCCGAAAGCTTTTCAAAATACGAAATTCGATCGCCTGGTGCTAAAGTTCCAAGGCATTGATCTCAAAGGCGTCGTCTTTGACACGATGCTGGCGAGTTACGTGATTGAACCCGAAGCGAAACATAATTTGACAGATTTAAGTATTCGGTATTTGGGACTAACGGCACAGAGCTATAAGGATTTGGTGCCCAAAGGAATGACGATCGCAGATCTCCCGATTCCTGACGTAGCGATTTACTGCGGCACAGATGTCTACACCACATTATTGCTTGTCGGTCACTTACAAGAAAGCTTGAACCAAACTCCTGACTTACTCAAGCTCTTTAAAACCGTAGAGATGCCTCTAGAGCCTGTCCTGTCTGACATGGAAGCCGTCGGAGTCTGCATTGATAGCGATTACCTCCATGAGTTTTCAAAAACATTGGAAACCGATCTACAACGCATCGAGAAAGCGGCCTATATCGCAGCGGGTGAAGAATTCAATCTGGGTTCGCCCAAGCAACTGAGTGAATTGCTCTTTGATAAATTACAGCTTGATGTCAAGAAATCTCGTAAAATCAAAACAGGATTCTCAACAGATGCTGCAACTCTTGAAAAACTCCAAGGCGATCATCCTGTGGTGGAATCGATCGTCGAATACCGCACCTTGTCTAAGCTCAAATCCACCTACGTCGATGCCTTGCCGAATCTGGTCCGATCGGACACTCACCGAGTCCACACCGACTACAACCAAGCTGTCACCGCCACAGGCCGCCTCTCTTCGTCCGAACCTAATTTACAAAACATCCCCATTCGCACCGCATTCAGCCGCCAAATCCGTAAAGCATTCATTCCTCGCGAAGGCTGGTTGCTGGTCGGTGCCGACTATTCTCAAATCGAACTCCGAATTCTGGCCCACATGAGCCAAGAGCCTGTTCTACTTGAAGCCTACCGAAATAACGAAGATGTTCACACCTTAACGGCACGCTTACTCTTCGACAAAGACGACATTTCATCTGAAGATCGTCGCCTTGCGAAGATTATTAATTTTGGTGTTATTTACGGTATGGGTGCCCAGAAATTTGCGCAGGAAACCAATATGAAAGTGGCGGAAGCGAAAGAATTTATTGAACGCTTTAACCAACGCTACTCCAAAGTCTTTGAATACTTGCAGCAGATGAAGCGAGAAGCGATCGCCAATCGCTACGTTACGACAATCTGTGGCCGTCGCCGTTACTTCAGTTTCAACAGTGAATCTGTCAAAATTCTTCAAGGCACTGACCCTAAGAAAGTAGATCTGAGCACCATCAAACTGCGCGATCAATTTGATGCTCAAACCCTTCGAGCAGCGGCCAATGCCCCTATTCAAGGATCAAGCGCAGACATTATCAAACTTGCAATGATTCAATTACAGCCCAAACTTAAAGATTTGGATGCGACATTATTGCTTCAAGTGCATGATGAATTGATTTTGGAAGTGCGTCCGGAATTGTGGGAGGAGGTGCGATCGATCGTCCAAACCACTATGGAGAGGGCGGTTCAGCTTTCTGTGCCACTCAAAGTTGATATTCATTCAGGACAGAACTGGATGGAGACGAAGTGACAATTAATTCCCCTGACGAACAGCCCCCTAGCCCCCAATTCTGGGGGGACATGAGTTGGGGAAGTGATGATCGCGAAGTTTGATATTCTAGCTTGACAGATGGGTCGCAAGTAATCACAATGTACTTACCTGTATTCATGGATTTGTATGAACCCTATGGCCAATATTGTGCAGTCTCGGCTCGTCAAGATCGGTAACTCACAGGGGTTGCGGCTGTCTAAAGTGATTTTAGAACAGAGTGGGATTTCGGAAGACGTGGAGATTGAAGTACAGGCAGATGGCTTGTTCATCCGCCCGAAAACAGTTTCGAGGGTACGATCGGGCTGGGCTGAAGCATTTGCTGAAATGTCGGTACGGGGAGACGATCGGCTCGTGGATGATGCGGTGCTGACGGATTGGGATGAATCAGAATGGCAATGGTAGAACGATTTGATGTTTTTTTAGTCAATCTCGATCCGACAGTTGGACGAGAAATTCAAAAAACTAGACCCTGCGTAATCATTTCGCCTAATGAAATGAATGCCGCGATCGGGACGGTGATCATCGCCCCAATGACCACGCAGGGTCGCACTTACCCCACTAGAGTGAGTTGTCAGTTTCAAGGAAAGTCTGGAGAAATTGTATTGGATCAAATCCGAACCGTGGATAAACGTAGATTGGGAAAGCGGTTGGGGACGATCG
>JANMIS010000521.1:0-2686 GCA_031375925.1 Synechococcales cyanobacterium OTE_70_concoct_197_sub | reverse complement strand
GCACGACAGCCTGCCGTTCGTGTTCATAGAGAGGTCGAGTTTGGCCTCGTTCCTCAACGCGCATTAGGCTTGGATCAGGTCCATCGACATTCACAAAATGATTGAACCGTTTTAGTTTCTCAGGATCGGCGATCGTGGTCTTCCATTCACAGGCATAGGTTCCGACGTGATAAGCCATTTCAGCTTCCAGTTCAGCGCAAATGCCCAAGGAGTCATGAATGACCACTTGTTTCAAATAATCCAATCCGCCTTCGAGTTTGTTGAGCCAAGTTGATGTGCGTTCTAAACGGTTGGCGGTGCGGATGTAAAACATGAGGAACCGATCGACATAGCGAATCAATGTCTCCTTATCTAACTCTTCCGCAATCAACTGGGCATGTTGAGGTCGAATGCCACCATTGCCGCAGACGTAAAGGTTCCAGCCCTTTTCTGTTGCAATAATGCCAAAGTCTTTGCCCTGCGCTTCAGCACATTCTCTGGTGCAGCCAGAAACCGCTGATTTGAATTTGTGCGGAGCGCGTAGACCTCGGTAGCGCAGTTCGATTTCGATCGCTAAGCTAGTCGAATCCTGAACGCCAAAGCGACACCAAGTGCTGCCAACGCACGATTTCACCGTTCGCAAGGCTTTCCCATAAGCATGGCCTGATTCAAATCCCGCATCTACCAAACGCGCCCAAATCAATGGCAACTGATCCACTCTTGCACCGAGCAAATCAATTCGCTGTGCGCCTGTTATTTTGGTATAGAGTGCAAAATCTCTCGCCACTTCACCAATGACAATTAACATCGCTGGCGTGATTTCACCACCCGGAATGCGGGGAATGACGGAATAGGTTCCGTCTTTTTGAATGTTTGCTAAGAATGCATCATTGGTGTCTTGCAGTCCCGCGTGGCTGGGGGTCAGGACATAATCATTCCAGGCGGAGGCGAGAATGGAGGCGACAGCAGGTTTACAAATTTCGCAGCCTTGGCCCTGACCATGCCGATCGAGTAATTCATCAAAGGTTTTGATTTGGTGGGTGCGGAGGAGGGAATAGAGTTCTTGGCGCGAATAGGCAAAGTGTTCACAAATATCTTTTTTGACTTCAATGCCTGCGGCTTTGAGTTCTGACTTAAGCAAATCTGTCACCAACGGAACGCAGCCGCCACAGCCTGTTCCGGCATTGGTGCATTTCTTGACCGCGCCGATGTCCGTGAGGTTTTGTTCTTGGATGGCGGTGCAGATTTGGCCTTTGGTTACATTGTTACAGGAACAAATCTGCGCGGTGTCGGGTAAACTTTCCACGCCCATGGAGAAGGCCGCACCGCCCTCGCGAGGGGGCATTAATAAGTCCTCAGGATGGGGTGGAAGCACGATCGCATTCTGTACTAACTGCAATAGATTTCCATAGGCCGACGCATCACCTACTAACATGCCGCCGAGCAAAAGCGTTCCCGATTCATTGACGACCAGCTTTTTGTAGGTGCCTTTAACTGAGTCTTTAATTGCAATCTCACGCGCGCCTTCTGTCTTTGCAAAAGCATCCCCAAAGCTCGCCACATCCACACCCAAAAGCTTTAGCTTCGTGGACATATCCGCGCCCTTGAATTGATTGCTTTCAGGTTCGCACAAATGGTCTGCTGCAACGGTGGCCATGGTGTAACCGGGCGCAACTAGGCCGTAAATCCGATTTTCATGTAAGGCGCATTCACCGATCGCATGAATATCAGGGTCAGAGGTTTGGCAAGTGTCATTAATTACAATGCCACCGCGTTGACCGACTTCCAAACCACAGTCTTTCGCGAGTTCATCCCTGGGTCTGATCCCCGCAGAGAAAACAATCATATCGGTTTGCAATTCAGTGCCGTCTGCAAATTGCATTTTGTGAACTTTGCCGTTTTCATTCACGATCGCGGTCGTTGATTTGTTCACATGGACCTTCACGCCCAATGCTTCAATCTGTTCTTTTAAAATTTCGCCACCCACTTCATCCACCTGTACAGGCATCAACCGAAGTGCAAACTCAACGACGTGAGTTTCTAGCCCCATGTTTTTCAACGCATTGGCACATTCTAGGCCCAGCAAGCCCCCGCCAATAACGACCCCGACTTTCGACTGTTTGGCGTAGGCACTCATGCCTTCTAGGTCTTCTATGGTGCGATAGACAAAGGTTCCTGATGCTTCTTTCCCTGGAATCGGCGGAACGAAGGGATAAGATCCAGTGGCAATTACGGCTTTATCGTAATTTATTGTAAGACCATTAGCGGAGGTGATAGTTTTGGTTTTACGATCGATGCGATCGACTTTATCGCCAATGTGAACTTGAATATTGTTTTCGTGGTAAAGGCCAGGTTCAACTAAGGAAAGATCGCCCGCTGTCTTACCGGAAAAGAATCCGCTGAGGTTGACCCGATCGTAGGCAACTCGGGGTTCTTCGCAAAAGGTGATCACATTCCAATCGATCGTTGCACCCTTATCGATCATGCACTGTAAAAACTTGTGACCAACCATGCCGTTGCCAATCACAACTAAATTCTTCTTCGTCATAGGGATGCCGTCGGGTACGCTGTGTTCTCTGTACCTAAGCGTAATGGGAGTCGCTCAAAGATACCAGCGGCATTTAGTACTCTTGAATACAGAATTCTCGAAGAGTATTCGAAAATTGCGTCAAGTCTATTCTGTTTTTGCAAATCTACTCCGATGGCC
>JANMIS010000517.1:0-10571 GCA_031375925.1 Synechococcales cyanobacterium OTE_70_concoct_197_sub | reverse complement strand
AGCAGAACTATTCGACCAGCACTGGGGGTCTCTGTTTGCGGCGAGGCGAGACACCAAACGCAAGAACTCTTCCTTTGTCTCAACATGAGTGTAGTTAGATAAGTCCATAATATCTGTAGCGGTCTAACAATTATTGGACAGAAAGTTTCTGCCTATCATCCCGATTTGGAGAGATAGGCAGAGACTTTCCGCATATCGCACCATTCAGAATAGATAAGTTGAACGCCTCTTGACCTCGATCGCAATACTACCCGTTGGCAGAGCCTCCCAGAATGGGAATCGCCTCCCAAATTTCCCTTAAGCAAATCTAAAGACAACGCCTCCCAAAAACGATCGCCTCTTTCGCTTAATCTCCTCAAAAAAACTGACAGCCCCTCCGCATCACAATCGGTATATCGATCGGTTCACTCTGGAATCTGAATCAACGCTGCGATCGACTCGCCCAACCTCATAAAATCTTGCGCATTAAACGTCAATAATGAATCTGCCTGTCCAACGATCGCCGCCCGTGCAATTAATGCATCAAAAATTCCACCACTTGTAATCCCCAGACGCACCACATCCGCCAACACCTCATCATAATCAGCCCCTGTCAACTCAACCCGCTCAAAGCTCGCCAAATTATCCACCATTAGACGCTGTGCAACCTCTGCCGATACTCGATAGGGCTTAGGCAATCGCGTAATCACACTGCCACAATCACATTTGTATCAAAACAAACCCTCACCATCCACCCACATCCCGCATTCGTTCCTCCCGCATATCATTCACCAAATCACCGTCAAGAATCTTCCCTTGTGACTTGATGACTAGAACTCCATCCACATATTCAAGCGGATCTTCATCTGATTCATCTAATTTCATAGCCGTCACTGCCAGCGTCTGCGATCGAATCTCTTGCATCAACCGATCGACTACCCAAAACTTTTCCTTGAGTGACAACGCATCAAGTTCAACAATCATTTTTTCTAATCTTGGAAAGGATTCAGTCACTTGAATCATCTTTAAACCGTCCTAACTCGTTCCTCACAGTTTAACGCAAAATTTAACGCAAAAATTGGGAGGGGGATATTGCCCCCATCGCAAAATCTGCGGCATCAACCCAGCGCCGCCAAAATCAGCCCATCCGTTGGCGTAGCCTCCCGGAACGGGAATCGCCCACGAAAACCAATCCATGAACGATCGTCACCCCATCACACAGCCATCCGTCGCTCGATCGCCTCTCCCCAACTCTCTGTCATTTCAGCCACTGTCACTGTGATGACAGAATGGTTTTGCACTGCGATCGTCAAAGTATTCCCTTCAACGGTCCCGATGCATTCCCAGTATCCTTTCAAACTCTCATTCAAACAGGTTTCCCAGGCTTGTTGTTTCTCTGGAGCGACTGAGACAACAATTCTCGCGCCACCCTCCGCAAAGAGGGCATAGTCGAGACAATTCTCTGCGCTGATTAGTTCTATCGTTGCACCGAGGTTTCCGCCGATACAGGATTCGGCGATCGCAACTGCCAATCCGCCTTCCGCACTATCGTGAGCCGACTTGATCAAGCCTTGACGAATCCCCTCTCGACAAGTCGCTTGCACCGATCGCTCCACCGCAAAATCCACCACAGGCGGTTGACCTGCCACTAGGTTTTGCGATGCCATCAAATACTCAGACCCACCGAAGCTAATGGCAGGCGAATGGGTTCCACTCGGCAGGCCCAAGAGATAAATCCGATCGCCCACCGATTTGAATCCCTGACCCACAGTTTTGCTCACGTCATCCACGATCCCGACCATCCCAATCACTGGGGTCGGATAAATGGGTGTAGGATTGCCCTCGTCGTCTAGAGTTTCGTTGTACAGCGAGACGTTGCCACCTGTCACAGGCGTGTCAAATTCGCGGCAGGCTTCGGCGATTCCGGTGCAGGCATTGGCGAGCTGCCAGTAGCCGATCGCTTTCTCCGGGCTACCGAAGTTGAGATTGTCTGTGACGGCGATCGGTTCGGCTCCCACACAGGAAAGATTTCGTGCGGCTTCAGCAACGGCCATCTTTGCGCCTTCGAGGGGATTTAAATATACATAGCGAGGATTGCAATCCGTGGTCGCTGCTACGCCGCGCATTGTGGCCGGATGGTCGAAGGTTGCTTTATCTGTGGCGCTGGCCAAAGCACGGACCCGAATGACGGCAGCATCAGCACCACCAGGGAAGATCACCGTATTGTTTTGGACTTGATGATCGTATTGACGATAGACCCAGCGCTTAGAGGCGATCGTCGGCGTGTCCAAAAGTTTTAGCAAGACTTGATTCCAAGATAGGCCGTCAATTCCGGCATAGCTTGCTTTAGGCAGGGATTCGGGTTTCCAAGCCCAAGCTTTCTGTGCATACTCGGGAGGCGTTTCAAGAAGTTTGTGCTCGTAAATCGGGGTGTCGTCAGAGAGTGCAGTGGCGGGAAGTTCAGCAGCGATTTCTCCTTTGAACATAATTCGGACGATCGATTCAGCAATCACTTCCCCAGCGACGACGGCTTGGAGTTCCCATTTATGAAATATGTCAATTAGTTCTTGCTCGCGACCTTTTTCTGCAACAAACAGCATTCGCTCCTGTGATTCTGAAAGCAAATACTCATAGGGAACCATTCCCGTTTCACGAGCGGGGATTTTGTCGAGATCGAGTAAAATGCCAACGCCGCCTTTCGCCGCCATTTCCGCAGTAGAACAAGTTAATCCTGCCGCTCCCATGTCTTGGGCGGCGACGACGGCTCCGGTTTTGAACGCTTCGAGACAGGCTTCGATTAGGGATTTCTCTAAGAATGGATCGCCCACTTGCACCGCAGGCCGATCGTCAATCGACTCCGCCGACAGTTCTGCACTGGCAAAACTCGCGCCGCCCATGCCATCGCGCCCCGTGGTCGATCCCACGTACAACACCGGATTGCCAATTCCTTTTGCACCGGATTTGACGATTTCTGGGGTTTCCATTAATCCTAACGCCATTGCGTTGACCAATGGATTTCCGCTGTAGGCCCGATCGAAATATACTTCACCGCCCACAGTGGGAACGCCAACGCAATTACCATAATGCGAAATTCCAGCAACCACGCCTGAAAAGAGTCTTCGGGTCTTGGCATCGTCCAATGAACCAAAGCGTAGCGAGTTTAAAACTGCGATCGGACGTGCGCCCATAGTAAAAATATCGCGCAAAATTCCGCCCACTCCCGTCGCCGCCCCCTGAAAGGGTTCCACCGCAGAAGGATGATTGTGGGATTCGATTTTAAACGCAAGGCGAATGCCATCCCCCAAGTCTACAACACCTGCATTTTCCCCCGGTCCCACCAATACACGCTTGCCCGTTGTCGGGAAATTTTTCAAGAGCGATCGGGAGTTTTTGTAGCAGCAGTGCTCTGACCACATGACGCCAAACATGCCTAGTTCGGCTTTATTGGGATGACGACCTAGCCGTCGAAGGATTTCTTCGTACTCAGCGGGTTTGATTCCTTCGGAGGCGATTTCGGCTGCGGAAAAGGGGGCAGAGGACATTATGGAAAACCTGTGGGGAATTTCAACAGCTAACTATTTTGCCACTCTTTGGCCCCCAAATCCATTGAAGAGACTAGAAATTGATCATATCAAAGTCCAAAGATCAAAGGCCAAAGCCCGATCGAACCTCAGTCACCCAAGCTTTAATGCGGGCTTCGCTGAGTTCGGGCTGGTTATCCTCATCTAAGGCCAACCCGACAAATTGATTGCCTTTTTGGGCCTTCGAGGCATCATGCTCATAGCCAACCACCGATGTCATTCCGATCGTCTGGCCACCTAATGAAGTGATCTTCTCTTCCAAAATCCCCATGGCATCTTGAAAATTATCAGCATAGCCAATCTGATCCCCCGTTCCAAAGTAAGCAACTTTTTTCCCGGCAAAGCTCATGGCATCCATTTCACTTTCATAAAACCCATCCCAATCGCTTTGCATTTCTCCAATATTCCAAGTCGGACAGCCAATGATCAGGCAAGTATAATCATCAAAATCACTGGCAGTCGCATTACAAATATCGTTGAGAACAACCAAATCTCCCCCGAATGCAGCTTGGATTTCTTCAGCCGCAGTCTCAGTTTTGCCCGTCTGAGTCCCGTAAAACAATCCGATCTTATTTGCCATGATACTTTTGTGAATGTTAAGAATGAAGGGTGAGACTAGACATAAAAATTGCGATCGTCACTGACTCACCGGACTGATTTGCCAGTAGTGAATCATGACCGATCGCAATGTAATCATCTAGAGAGAAACACAGCAACTCGAATAAGGAAAAATAAACTTTAACCAACAATTCTTGTTGAGAAGCCTAATCAATAAGCTTCTGGAACTACAGTAGCATGATTTATTGATAAAGAGTAGCAACAAGTTAGAAATAAATTCTATTCGATGAAGCCGTTAATTTTGAGCATTGGGAAATCAGGTTGGAGGAGCATGGGATCAGGGACGTAGAAAAACTCGAACCTCAGAATGTACCCTGTTTTGCGAGCGAGAAGTCGATCGGGATGACAGCCCAATTGTCTGGCTTCGGTGACGATCGCGCCATAGTCTAGCCCACAAGCCTCACAAAGATCATGGGCACTGAGTCCTTCTGTTAGCATGGTCAACCACTCATAAATCAAGCTTTAGCGCTAAACTTCTGCCCGAATCTTTTGACAAGCCTTCTCAATAGATTCGATGCTTCCAGGATTAACTAGCCCATAATAATCGAAAGTCAGGACTCTGTTGGTTTTGACCGCTGTGAGCTGGTTCCAGAAGCTTGAGGCTTTATATTTCTCAATGGTGCCGTCTCCGGTATCGACCAAAATCAGCCGATCGGGGTTGACTTCTAGTATTTTCTCAGGAGAAAGAGTGACATAACCTCTTTGCCGACTTTCTCCTTGGAGATCTGCGGTCAGATTTTTGAGGCCGAATTGTTGTAAAAGATCCCCTGTCCAACTGGTTTTGTTAGGTGACAGAATAGGCTGATAGCCTGCGAGAACCAGCACAGAAGATGAACTATTGGCCTTTTGGATAAAGGTTTCATAGCGTTTTAGCAGCGGGGCCGCATCAGTCCCTGTGGCTGATGCCAGGGTTTGGGTGAGGGTTTTTAGTGAGTTCCAGTCTGTGGTTCCTGTGGCGAGTGTCTTGATCCCCATGGATTTGAGTTGGTTGAGGGCTTGATCGTGCATCCCTTCGGACCCAATGACTAGATCGGGTTTGAGAGCGACGATTTTTTCGAGGTTCGGAGGAGTGCGGCCTTCGGAGACTCGGGGGATATCTTTTAGGCCAGGGTTCTCGTTGATCAGCTTACTTCCACCGACACCCACCAATTTGCTTTTGTCTAATTGACTAAGAATATCTGTGGGTAATGAACTGATGGAGACAATGCGATTAGCCCGATCGATCGGTGCTTTTTCAGAACTCGCAAGACTCGTTGATTGGGCTTCAGGTGGCTTTGTGGGAGGGCTAGTGCAACCGCTTAGGACGGAGAGTAGCGTGATCAGAGTTAGCGATCGGATTGGAAATAGCATAGAAATTAGGGGTTAGAAGATTGGGGGTTTAGAATTGAATACGGAGGCTGGTGGCGAGACTAATTCCGGGTTGGGTATAGAGTCCGAGGTTAGGGTCAGTGGCCGATAGACCATTGACATCGGACCAATTCCAGACTTTGGCATTAAATAAGTTATAAATGCCGAGATTGAATTTTGTATTGGCATTGAGATTGTAATAGCCGACGAGATCAAAGGTTGCAAATCCGGCAGGTTTGAATTGGTTTGGGGTGGTGGTGAGATCAAATCGACTTTTTTGACCGACCACCGTGCCCACAAAATCTGCGCCCCATCTGTCATTGGCAGCTTGATATCGCAGTCCGGCGACTAATTTCCAGGGATCGACAGAATTGAGAGGTTGATTGCTTTCTAGGTTGTTGCCATCAGCAAAGGCAATCGCACTGAATAGACTCAATCCTTCAGGCTTTCCACTAAAGCGATATTCTGCCTTCGCTTCAACGCCAAAGATCTCAGCCCCTGATGTATTTCTAGATTGAAACTGACGGACACTTTGGCCATTAATATTAGTGACCCCAATCTGCACTGAATCAATAAAGTCTTGATAGCGATTGTAAAATCCTGCGATACTCCCGGAGAATCTCGGAGAATTGTACTTCACCCCTAGTTCAAAATTATCACTGGTTTCTGGCTTAAGTTGAGCATTTGGCAGAACGGTATAACCTTGGGCAAAGTTGGTGAAGGCGATCGTCGCATCATCATAGGGCGGACTGCGAAATCCCCGCGCATATTGACCATAGGCCGTTAGTTGAGGTGTGATCTTGGCAATCGCTTTTAGGCTGGGCAATATCTTAGAAGCCGACACCGAAGACACTGCATAGTTGCTTACGTTAATCCGAGCGAAGTCCGCATCGCCTTGTCGAGGTGTGAGGTTATAAACGTCATAGCTAATAGCTGGAATTAAAGTGAAGTTGCCCCAATCCATTTCATTTTGAACATAAACTCGGAACCGATTAGTCGTTGTATCGGGGAACGTTTTGTTAGGAAAAAGTTCTCCTCCGACATTTTTATTAATCACATTCGTCGTTAAATTCGTTTCGGTATTATCTCGGGGACGGGTGGTGGCTGTCGTCGAAAAGTCTGCACCAAAGGCCAGACGATTGTTAATGCTGCCTATTCTAAAGGCTAGCTCAGCTTGGGCATCAATACCAAAGATTCCCTGTTGAAATTTGTTGTTTTGAACTCGCTTACGGGGAGAAATACCTGAAAAACGGAATTGAGTGGCATCTTCGATTGCTTCTGAATCCTGATAGTAGATTTTGGCTTGAAGACGTTGTAGAAGTTCGGGTTGTGAGGTTGTTGTTCCGATCGCAGTACTGTTATCAAATCGATAGTCTAAGCTAATTCGATTTCGTCGTGTATAGTCTACAGCGGTCTGGCTGGTTAATCGGGATCCGGGAGGTCCAGGTACGGGACCGATCGAACTCAGAAGATTAGTTTCTGTGCGATTGTCGCGAAATTCACCTGTGAGCCGCAAACTACTTTTTGAATCAATATCATAGACAAGTTTTCCCAAGATATTATTGGTATCTATGATCTGTGGATTAGGACTACGATCGCTCAGAACACTCGCTTGGTTGGCATCTCGTTTAGTATAAATCAACAGTGCCGAAAGGTTATTTTTTCCAGCGGCGATCGTCAGGGTTTCAGTAAAGGCATTGCTGCTACTCTCAAATGCTGTACGACCGCTAATATAAAAATCACGACCAAAGGTTTTGAGATAGTCTTTCGGGTCTTTGCTAATGTAGGACACCACGCCACCGATCGCATCGCTACCATACAGAGTGGAGGCAGGACCTCGGATGATTTCCACCCGTTTAATTGCATCAAAGTCAACAACATCACGACCACTATTAAAATATAAATCGGGAACCCGAATGCCATCGACTTGAATTAATACGCGGTTGCCACTGACACCCCGAATCGTGAATCCAGCATTGCCAGCGCGAGTGGGGCGGTTTTGTACACTAACGCCGGGTTCATAACGAATCAAATCTTGGATGTTTTGAATCAAGTTATTTTCTAGAAACTTCGTATCAAACGTGCTGATAGTTCCCGGTGTAACGTTGGCAGGACGGGGAGTTCGAGTCCCTGTTACGACGACTTCTTCTTCAATGATTGTGTCCGGCTGCGCTAAAAGTTCAGCTTTTTGTGACACGACAGGCCGATCGCTTAATCGAATGACGGGAGATTCGGCTAGGGCAATATTAGTAAACAGCGTATTGAGGCTGGTTAGTGCGATCGTTAAGATTGAGAAACGGGTTACAGATTTCATGATTTCCAGGTTTAAATAGGGAACAAAGGAACGACTTGTAAGCCAACTGAAGTGTGAATGATTTCGGCACGGAGCTTAAACACTTCAGCTAACATCTCTGGATTCATGACCTGATCAGGTGTGCCAATGCTATGAAGCCTGCCAGAATCCAAAACTGCAATCCGATCGCTGTAGCGTGCTGCAAGATTAAGCTCATGCAACACTGTGATTACCGTTAAGCTTTCCGCTTGGTTAAGCTGCTTAAGTAACTCCAATAGTTGAAGCTGGTAATGCACGTCTAGATAGGTCGTCGGCTCGTCTAGCAGTAAGACTTTCGGCTCTTGCGCTAGAGCGAGGGCGAGAAATGCGCGCTGCCGTTCGCCACCGGAAAGGTCTTCTACAGGACGATCGCAAAAGCCTTGCAGTTGAACCTGGACAATGACCCGATCGACAACTTCTAGATCCTGAGGTGAGAGATCCCATTCCCACCAGTCTTGATGTGGCGATCGTCCCAGTCCAACTAACTGACGCACCGTTAAGCCTTGGGGAATGATTTGCTGCTGTGGTAGTAGCGCCATACTTCGAGCGATCGTTTTAGCAGAAGAATGCTGAATCATTTTTCCATTTAAATAAGCACAGCCTGACGATGGCTTAATGATTTTCGTTAGTAGCTTTAAAAAGGTTGATTTCCCCGACCCATTAGGTCCGACGAGACTAAGCCAAGTTCCGCGCTCTAATGCAAGATAGATTTGATGAATTAAAAGCCGATTGAAATATCCACCGGAGAGTCCCTGCACATCCAAAATTGCTGGCTGCGCCCTGACATTTTGAATTGGGTTAGCGATCGGTTTGTTCACTAGGTTACTCATTGAACTGCTCCTTTCGATCGCCGATAGATCAATAAAATAAAGATCGGAGATCCCAATAACGCTGTCACAGCGCCCACCGGGAATTCGATCGTCCCCAACCGACAGAGCAAGTCTGCAACAACCATCACCCAAGCACCTGCTAGGGCGCTATAGGGCAAAATCAAACGATAATCACTGCCCACCATTAATCGCATAGCATGGGGCACGATCAGCCCCACAAATCCCGTCAATCCCGACATACTGACGGCACTCGCGGCTAATAAGGATGCGATCCCTCCGAGTAATATCTGCGATCGAATGACAGATAACCCCAGACCCGTGGCAAGTTCATCCCCAAGGTTAAGTAAATTCAACTGTTTTGACAGCAGCAAGCCAAAAAACAGGGCAAGCACGGCGTAGGGGGACACTAGCCGAAGCTCTTCCCAGCCACGACCATTTAAGCTGCCAATCAACCAATTTAAGACCGCTTGAACTCGGTTTTCAGCAGCAAACAATAGCAGCAATGTTTGCATTGATCCAAAAAGTGCGCTAATGGCAATTCCTGATAAAATCAATCGCTCAGATGTGCGGGTGCCACCTGAAAGACCGATCGCATAGACGATCGCTGCGGCCACCATAGCCCCCACCCAAGCTCCCACGGGCACCCACGTCTGAAGCCCACCAATAGTCAACAGCAAAACCGCCGCTAACCCAGCCCCAGATGAGATCCCCAGCACAAAGGAATCCGCCAGACTATTGCGAAGCATTCCCTGTAAGATAGCCCCTGACATTCCCAAAGCTGATCCCACAAGCAAACCTGCCAAGACTCGCGGAATTCGTAAATCCCACAGGATGGTTTGGTAGATTGGATTGCCCTGTCTGAGTAGTGCGGTGGTGAGTTCTGTGAAACTCAGGGCCACGGTTCCCCGAGACAACGCCAATACCGACGTTAAAATTAAGACTATCGTAAGCAATAGACCCAACGGGTACAAAGACCCTTGGAGCATCACCCGTGGCGGCAATCGCAGATCTTGCATGGTTAAATCTTCCTGATAATCGATCGCAAGAGAGTGAATTTCATTTAGATTAGCGCAAAAAATATTGAGAGTCAATCTCAATACTGAAAGAGTCAAACATAAAGCGATCTTCCATAAAAAAATCGAGACTCTTCAGAAGGTCTCGACGTAGGAATCTGTTTAGGAGGTAATCATTCTAGCTTTACGATGTACTTGCAAGGCTTAGGTCAAGTCACTCTCCGATCTGTGTAGGCCATGACATCTAGCTCAATATAGTTTCTATTTTTATTGAACTATATTCTCATTATGTCACAGGCCTTCGACAGAAGCTTGTATTTTTGATTACCATTCAACACTTCTTAATCCTTGTTTTCTCCCGCTTCAGGTTCTACGGCAGACGCCATTGCTAATTCAGGCGATGGGTCAGCAACCAATTCATCAGAAACAGTCTGAATCTCTTGAACCGAAACAATCTTCAGCGGCGTCATCATTTGCCAATTCCAGTCAGCGTAGATTTGCCCAACGATAACCAAAGAACCCAGGAAAATCCGCCTTCTCCGGTAAAACAGCCTCCCTCCGCAGCGCATGAAACATTCCACCTGCGCCCAACACCGCGCATTGCCCGCCCACCAGGGGAACGATCGCTCAGGTTTTAATGCGATCGGTGAATTAATTTCGAGGGAAGTCAGTTGTGTAACTATGGTTTAGTGGCTCCTATTGAATATCTTCTACTGAATTGCTGCTAGTGTTATGACGTTTTAAATCATGATGCAGCAGAAATAACCCGAGTTCACGGGGGTAATAGCGCTCTAGACGTAAGATCCAACCCGTCTTTGCTTGTAAATAATCATGGGTTGCCATTCCTAAATATTTCGCAGTTTTAGCAACC
>JANMIS010000510.1:0-1140 GCA_031375925.1 Synechococcales cyanobacterium OTE_70_concoct_197_sub | reverse complement strand
AAATCCAATTTGCAAACATTCCACGACGAATCGCTCAAATAAGTCAGGCGTCGCTCCATGTCGTGCGTGTAGACCAACAAGTCATATTGGCACGAGTCAAATAAAAGCGGCAGTAGGAGTTGCGGCTGACTAAGCAGATTGTCAATATTGGAATCGTGCAGCGAAGAAAAATGATTTACTTCCACATCAAGTCTCCCTAGGTGAGGGGTTGTTTTCCGCTCGTTTCAACACGAACTTCATCGATGCACACACAACTAATATATTGCCACCCTCAACAAAACACCAATAAATGTTGGCTTATCGCAGTTAACGCACCAGATTTTTTTGGAGCCATGTCACTTCACGGGCTATCCCGTCATTAAGATTCCCATCCTGAACCGCGGCCGGTAGCACGCCCCATGCGTACGTCTCGACCTCATAGTGCCCAGTGAAAACGGGGCGTTGCTTTGCTGGTCCATTCAAGATATCGATGAGCTTAACAATCTCGTTTTGTGTCGAATGAATCAGGCCAAACTTGGATAGAAAGATCGGGACGTGGAAATGAATTCGCCATTGCCCAGTTAGTTTTTCTAATGACGATACCGTTTCTAATGCGATCGGTAGATCTTCAATCAATTCGCCTTTCGAACTGGCGGCACTCAATCGATTGGTTTGATGCAGATATCGATCCTCAGCGAAACCGCGTAACTGTTCGAAGGCCGCCTGTCGTTCTACCACTGATAGGGAATCCCAATCGACAGAGATGGCAGACGACACCTGGACCTTTCCGATCGCAATGTCATCGTTCCTTAGTAGCTGAAGTTCGTGCTGTTGATCCTCGTACATGACAGCCGCATGACATACATCGTGGCATAGGGTTAGGTATTCTCCGACAATGTCGGTGGTTTCGTTAGGCAAATGTGGGGAACGCAAGTAATCGTTGTAAAACATTCGAAACGAAGCGCTATCGGTCAGATAGCAACCTGGCTCGGGCTCTATCGCAAGCACGATCTTCCTCCCTGTTCGTTCGTAGAGCTGGTGGAGAAACATGGCGACATGAATAAGTTGTGCGGCGGCTTGCTTAAGCTGCTCGCGCGAGGGATTGGGTTTACTCCAGGCGATGGGCAACGTAGAAATGGAGCCGACCTCGCCCATCGGCAA
>JANMIS010000491.1:0-1960 GCA_031375925.1 Synechococcales cyanobacterium OTE_70_concoct_197_sub | reverse complement strand
GCCGGTGCTTTTTATGGGGTCGCTGGCTTTCAAGCCGGCCTGCCCTGGGAAAGTTGCGTGATCGGCGGTGCTTTATGCAGCGTGAGCGGAATGTTGCCAGATCTCGATAGCGACTCTGGAATTCCGTTGCGGGAAGCGGTTGCATTTTCCGCTGCGTTTGTGCCGATGCTCATGGTCGATCGACTCCAGCGACTCGGCTACAACCATGAGATGATGCTTCTGGTAACGATCGCGGTCTATTTCTTTTTGCGATTCGCTTTGGCAGAGCTCTTTAGACGTTACACAGTCCATCGCGGTATGTGGCATAGCGTGCCGGCTGGCCTTTCTGCCGCCTTGTTTGCATTTGTGGTATGTTCCTGCGAAAACATGAATTTGCGATTGTTTAAGACGATCGCCATCTTTGTGGGCTTCATGTCGCATATTTTGCTGGATGAAATTTGGTCGGTCGAGTACCGTCGTGGCCGCTACATGTTCAAACATAGTTTTGGTACCGCACTCAAGTTTTGGAGCGGAAACCGGTTTGCTAACATCTTCAGCTATACGCTTCTCATTGCGCTTTGCATCTTGGCTTACAAGGACGAAGGGTTTATGAACAAAGTCGGTCCGCACTCATCCGATGCGCCGCACACGGCAGTCCAATGGCTCCATAACCTGCGGTCAAAGTGGTGAGCCACTTGCAACTAGATGGTGGCCCGCGCGCCATGTTGCGCGAATGTTCCGATGGTATGGTCTGTGACGCACTAATCGCAGGCGGTTCATTGGACATTTCTATGCTTCTAAACAGACTGTAACTATGATTGCGGTAGGGTTTGCATCTACTTTGTAGGTTAGTGCCAGGGCATTGCGTTCGATTTCAAGCATACAAACACCAGTCCATGATTGATTTTGGGAAAAAGAACCTGCTGGGCGTCCACATCAACGCGATTGACTACGAAGCCGCGGTGGAACGATTTATCAAGTCGGCCAAAGAGTCAAATCGCTTAACCGTGACCGCACTAGCCGTACACGGCGTCATGACCGGAGCGCTTGACAAAGTACATCGCCATCGACTCAACGGTCTCGACATGGTGGTCCCAGATGGCATGCCTGTTCGATGGGGTGTGAATTTGCTTCATGGGACTGGGTTGCCCGACCGTGTCTACGGTCCCACACTCATGTTGAAGGTTTGCGAAGCGGCGGCAAAGCACGGGTTACCGATCTATTTCTTTGGAACAAAGAACGAAACGTTGAGCAAGTTGGTGGCGAACCTTCACGCCAAATTCCCAGACCTCTTGATCGCGGGCTTCGAACCTTCTCAGTTTCGAAAACTCACAACGGACGAATCCGTAGCATTGGTGCAACGGATTCAGAGGAGCGGCGCTAAGATTACGCTGGTCGGCCTTGGCTGTCCGCGGCAAGAGGTGTGGGCCTATGAACTTGGCCCCAAGCTAAGCATGCCGGTCTTTGCGGTCGGGGCCGCATTTCCATTTCATGCCGGAACGTTACCACAAGCACCTTTATGGATGCAGAAAAGTGGTTTGGAGTGGTTGTTCCGACTTGCATCCGAGCCACGGCGTTTGTGGAAGCGTTATGTACTGCTCAATCCAGTGTATTTGACTTTGCTTGTACTGCAGTTTTTAAAGCTTTGGACCGTGGATCCAGCCAAGACACAAGAACCGCTTCTAGAGGAACGATTTGGCTGATCGCTCAGAACTGCGTTAGCCTGGAACGGCCTCTTTGGCTACCGCTTGGTTGGCTTCATGCTCGCGCAACACGCGATCCAGGATTCCATTCACGAATTGGCCCGAGTTTCGATTTCCGTAACGTTTCGCAATCTCGATCGCTTCGTTGATCGATACACGACCTGGAACCCCACCGTGCAGCATTTCAAAGGTCGACATTCTCAAGATATTGCGGTCGATGGTGGTCATACGTTTGACGGACCAGTTCGAAGCATGCTTGGTCAAGATTTCGTCGATCG
>JANMIS010000485.1:0-4617 GCA_031375925.1 Synechococcales cyanobacterium OTE_70_concoct_197_sub | reverse complement strand
TAAACAAGTCATGATCAGAACTTAATAGCGGACTTGGGGTGACTACAGGTTGCATGACTTCGTTCACTCTTCAGGGGTAACTTTAGGAATAACTGCGAGAAATATGCTTATCCGTTAGACGATCGGCTAGCCAGCAGACATCGCTTACCAAACTTATGATAAACCGTTGTGAAAGCTGAAAATTGACAGCTTAGACACGCTTTTTAGACGAATACCGATGGTCTACGATCAACCATAGGTTGTCGCACATTTCAAAACTGTATCGCGTGGCGATTGCTTTAATGCCTAAATAATATTAACCATCATTCAATGGAAAACCTGTGGAGAGCCTTGCGTCCTTTGAAGCTGGGTTTGGCGGTAAATCAGGATTTTTATTGAAAAATAAATTAGTTCTGATTGGGCTAAAAACTTATGTGAGGTGCGGAACTTTTTCCAGAACCACTACGACAAAGAAAGAAGCCTAAGCAATTTCAACTTTTAAAGGAAACACTCCATGAAACGCATTCTCAATCTCTCCATCGGTTTCGCAACGCTCTGTGCATTGGTCGCTTCTAGCGCAGTGATCGCAGGTTCGGCCTCTGCTGCTCCCGTCAAAGGCATGGACAAAGGCTACGTCGGCGGCGGACTCTCCGGTAGCGTCACCAATGGCGGCACGGGCAGCGATGGTCTCAACTTCGGCGGTAATGTGCAAGGTCGTGCGCCGATCGCAGGCACTCCCATCTCCGTACGTGGCACCGTAATGTTCAACGGCAACAACAGCGCAGTCGTCCCCGTCGTCACCTACGACATGCCCGTTGCTCCCGGCACTAACGTCTATGCAGGCGTTGGCGGCGCTTTTGTCCAAAACCAAGGCGTAAATTCTCCGATCGGTACCCGTAACTCGGTGGTCCTGAATGCAGGGGTCGAAACCCAAGTGGCGAAGGGCGTAGTCGTCTACACCGACGCGAAGCTCGGCATCAACGCCTACCAAAACAGCCCTGCTTCGGCTTTAGGTCTGAGCGGCGGTGTTGGTATTCAGTTCTAGGAAGCCGGACTTTGCTAACGCAACGCTTCGCGAACGACTCCGCTCAGTCCTCGACTCGGATGTAGTGGGCTGAGCGGAGTCCACGGGATAGGGCAAGTCCGTTGTCTGATAAACGATCGTTATGCGTGCGCCGTGGGCGGATCATGTGTTGATCCGGTTGCGGCGCTTTCTAATTGTCCCGTCGTCCTTTAGTATTATTATTTGGCAATCCAGACCGCGAGCTTAATTCGGACAGAGGACGCAATGGCAGAGACGCTTTTATTTAATGCACTTCGTGAAGCGGTCGATGAGGAAATGGCTCGCGACCAGACGGTGTATGTCCTGGGTGAGGACGTTGGACAGTACGGCGGATCCTACAAGGTGACGAAGGATTTGTATGAGAAGTATGGCGAATTTCGTCTACTGGACACGCCGATCGCAGAAAACAGCTTCACAGGAATGGCCGTCGGGTCTGCGATGACGGGCTTGCGTCCGATCATTGAAGGCATGAACATGGGGTTTCTCCTGCTAGCCTTCAACCAAATCGCCAACAATGCCGGGATGTTGCGCTACACCTCTGGCGGTAATTTTAAAATTCCCATGGTGATCCGAGGTCCGGGCGGCGTCGGTCGTCAGCTTGGGGCGGAGCATTCGCAGCGGTTGGAGACCTACTTCCAAGCGGTGCCGGGTTTAAAGATTGTGGCTTGTTCCACGCCGCGCAATGCGAAGGGCTTACTTAAGGCGGCGATTCGGGATGATAATCCAGTGCTGTTTTTTGAGCATGTGCTGCTGTACAACCTGAAGGAAGATCTGCCTGAGGGAGAGTATCTCTGTGCATTGGACAAAGCGGAGATTGTACGATCGGGTAAAGACGTGACGATTTTGACCTATTCCCGAATGCGCTATCACGTTCAGCAGGCGTTGAAGGACATTGAGGCGTTGGGCTTTGATCCGGAGGTGATTGATTTGATTTCGCTGAAGCCGTTGGACTTTGAAACGATCGGTGAATCCATTAAAAAAACCCATCGCGTGTTGATTGTCGAGGAAGGTATGAAGACGGGCGGCATTGGAGCAGAATTGATTGCATCGATTAACGATCGGTTCTTTGATGAACTCGATGCGCCTGTGATTCGGCTGTCGTCTCAGGATATTCCAACACCTTATAACGGGGTGTTGGAGAATTTGACAATAGTGCAGTCGCCGCAGATTGTGGAAGCGGTGCAAAAGTTGATGAATCGGTAGAAGTGGGTCTGCGCTTAGAGACACGCGGGCTTTCTGTATAGCCTCTGCGTTTGCAGAAAGCCTCCCAGAACGAGAATCCCCTAAATTTCCCTTGGAAAGCCCGATCGTTACCCTATTTTCAAACACCTCTATCCCCAAACGCGATGAATATTCCAGACTCCAAAGCGCCTAAAGCCATCAATGGGACCATGATGCAGTACTTTCATTGGTATTTGCCCAATGACGGCAACCATTGGAAACAAGTCGCTCAGAAAGCTCAAGCGATCGGTCAGGCTGGATTTACCGCGCTGTGGTTGCCACCTGCTTATAAAGGCAGCGCTGGAAGTAATGATGTTGGATATGGCGTGTATGACATTTTTGACCTCGGTGAATTCAATCAAAAAGATACCGTTCGTACAAAATACGGTACGAAAGATGAATACCTCTCCGCCATCCAAGCCCTAAAATCTGCTGAGGTGCAAACCTACGCAGATACCGTATTTAATCATAAGGATGGCGGCGACGAAAAAGAGCGGATTCGGGCAGTGCCTTATCGGGGTGACGATCGCAGTAATCCGGCAGGGGATGTACGAGATATCGAAGCCTATACCGCGTTTAATTTCCCAGGGCGGGGCGATCGGTATTCCAGCATGAAATGGAATCGAAACCATTTTGACTCGGTGAATCATGACATGATTTCTCAGAGCAATAATTTGGTTTATTTGTTTGAAGGTCAGGGATTTGAAAAAATGGTGGATTTGGAGAAGGGGAATTATGACTTTCTCTTGGGCTGCGATCTGGATATGGACAATTTACAGGTTCAAGGCGAGTTGATGTATTGGGGCCGCTGGATGTTGGAAATGGCGACCATCGACGGTTTTCGACTGGATGCAGTCAAACATATTCCCGCTTGGTTCTTTGAATTGTGGCTAGATCATGTTCGCAATGCCGCAAAAAAAGACCTGTTTTGTGTTGGGGAATATTGGTCTGACCATTTGCCCACACTTCAATGGTACATCAATGAAACAGGCGGCAGTATGTCCCTATTTGATGTGCCACTCCATCAAAATTTCCATCGGGCAAGTTTGCAAGGCTCTAATTATGACCTGCGGAAAATTCTAGATGGAACGCTAATGCAAGCTGATCCAATCCATGCTGTAACGTTTGTCGAGAATCACGATACCCAAACTTGTCAAGCGCTGGAATCTCCTGTGGAGCCTTGGTTTAAACCCCTAGCCTATGCCATGATTCTACTTCGTGCTGAAGGCTATCCCTGCGTCTTTTATCCCGACTATTACGGTGCAGAATATCCTAATTGCCGTGGGGGATATCCGGTGGTGTTTTATTCACATCAATTTTTGATCGATCGGTTCTTGGAGGCCCGCCAGAATAACGCCTACGGTCCTCAATATACCTATTTCAATCACCCGAATTGCATTGGCTGGACTCGACTGGGGGATGAGGATCATCCAAAAGCGATGGCGGTCGTGATGAGTAATGGAAATGCGGGTTATAAATGGATGGAGGTGGGTAAAAAGAATGCCAAATTCGTCGATATTACAGGCCATGCAAAAACCCCTGTGACCACGAATGGCTATGGCTGGGGTGATTTCACCTGTCCGGGAGGTTCGGTTTCGGTTTGGGTAGAAGCATAGGAACTTCTTCTGCTATTTCTAGTATTGAAAGTTTCCCTAAGTTTGGCAGTTGGAAGCCCTAGCACGGCCCATAGTGAAAAACATCCGCAGTATTACTAGAGATTGAATTATTACATAATGGTGACCTTATGTATCCACAATTGTTCTATTTTTAGTCATTCAGTTAATACAATCCTAAATCCTTTCGTGCTACGGAGTTTATCTAGGAACATCTGTAAAGTCAAAATAAACTCTTAGCACCGATCGTAAAGTCGCCCACAATTTCTCAGTGGTTTTGTGGGCATCATTTTGACCTGTGGATAGGTCGTTCCGTGCATTAGCTGAGACCTTATATAACTCAAGAAATTCAGTGCTTTTTCCCAGAGCTATTCAGCCGAACAATTCTAATAATGATTACAGACAGAAACGCAGACAGAAACACTTTGCATTTGTCACTTTCACAGAACTTCACAGTTTTGCATCCGTTATTTTGCACATTCATTCAGTGGAAACAGGCAATTATCTCATGAAACTCACCCAAACACTGGTCAGAATCGCGGCAGTGAGCGCATTGGCATTCGTCGGACAAGCTCAATCCGCTCAAGCTTTTGATCTTAAATTAACCAATGGAACCTCATCTCCCACAGGCGTTACGTCGCAGGGTGCTTACTCTGAATATGCAGGTCTCAGAACGACCAAGACCGTGGACTTCAACTCAGGTTCTGCACCAACAACTGGGTTTGCTAAGTACTCGTTCCA
>JANMIS010000439.1:0-1616 GCA_031375925.1 Synechococcales cyanobacterium OTE_70_concoct_197_sub | reverse complement strand
TACTGACATCCCGCGTCGGAATGCCCTTTTCTGCTTCCTGAATGCGGCGACTTCCGGGAGTCAGGTTATCCACATGGCGCTTGTACTGCTGACTTGGGGAGTAGCGCAAAATTGAGCAGGCTTCCGCTTGGGGAAATTGCACGCCATAGGTTTTAGCTAGAGATTCTTGGATGATGGCAATCTTGGCGGTGAGCAGTTGATTAGCAGCTTGTTGGATGGGGTTGCGACGATCGAACGTCAAGATGCCGCTATTACGAATACTCGTATCCACCGCCCCAAGCAAAATCGTGGCCGATTCGAACTGACAAAATTCCGCCACCTCCATCAAGTGATCGCAGGTTTCCGGTTCCACAAGATTTTCAAACAGAAAAATCTCTGACCCTAAATCTTTCACCGTATGAGACACGCAAGCATTCCTCTAGAAAACTATAACTCGATCGCTTCTAACCTCGATCGCACTTCGATCGCAGTAGCCGGAGCCAACAACACGCCATTACGATAATGCCCCGTCGCGAGCAAAATCTTTGAGTTTTCTGCGGTCCATTCAATCACGGGAGCAGGCCGATCGACCGGACGAGGCCGCACCCCGCTCCATTGCCGAACTTTTGTCGCTGATTCTAACGCAGGAATCATCGCGCAGGCTTGGGTCCACAATGATTCAAAAGCACTGGGATCCGGTGCTAATTCAGCGATCGAACCTTCAGCACCAAATTCCACCGTCGCCCCCACCCAATAATCAAGATTCTCTGGATCCTGATTCACAGGCGCTAAATGAATATCATGTCCCGTAATAACAGGCTGAAATCCCATCGTGCCGATCGGTTCCGCCATTCTCACCTGAATCGCCTGCCCCAGCACGGGACGCAGTTGTAGCTCCAAACCCGGTTTTGCGCCTGCCTTTGCGACAGTTTTTGACAATGCCGCTGAACCCAAACCCGCCGAAATCACCACCACATCGCCTTTGATCACGCCCGCCGCCGTCTGAACCCCCGGACTCTTCCCACCAACCAATCCCAACACCTGCCTCCCAAATTCAAACTTCACGCCCCGTTGCTGTGCGGCTTGGACTAACGCCTGAGTAAGTTTGGCCGGGTGAACTTGCCGATCGTCGGGGGAATACACCGCTCCCCAGACTCGACTGCCCTGCATGGCAATTTGTGGACAGACCGATCGGATCTGATTCGGATACCAAATTTCTAAACGACGATTTTGACTGGGGCGCACTTTGGCAAGGCTTTCCCACAAACGTCGATCGTCCTCAAACCGATCGCTTTGATACTGCAACATCAAAAGTCCTTGACGGTTGTAGGGAATTTCTAATCCTGTGGATTCGATCAATTCTGGAATGACGCGATCGTACCAATCCACACCCGCCAACCGCATATTGAGATTACGTCCTTTTTCTTTTTTGGCAACTGCCGCCATCAATACTCCCAGCGCCGCCTCTGTTGACGTTGAACAAACCTCAGCATCCGTTACAACAGGTCCAGGCTGCGCGTCAATCACTGTAATTTCGAACCGATCGTCGCTCGATAATTCATAAGCGATCGTCGCCCCAACCACGCCCGCACCCACAATCAAAACCCGCATCGAAACCTCAGATTTGCACTTGAAAC
>JANMIS010000383.1:0-5757 GCA_031375925.1 Synechococcales cyanobacterium OTE_70_concoct_197_sub | reverse complement strand
CGTTATGGTGCGACGCGCACAGTTCTGGCAGCCTTGGGTCCGGCACTTTGGACTTGGTTTTTAGCTGACTTGGGGTGGCGCACAATTTCGACTAACTACGCCCGCATTATCCCGACGATTTTTACGATCGCCCAAATCCGTCTCCTTAACAGTCTTGATCAACCGGATCTCCTAGAAGCTTATCTGTAAAGGATTGGTATTTCAATTCAGACAAATCCTAGGTTAACCAGTAAAATCGAGAAACTTCTCTCCAGTTCCCCGATCGTTGTGCGAAAGTTCCTGGCTTGGTTTTATCCTCATCCTGAAGCAGCACTGAATCTTCATTGGCAATTGACGCAATTGAGTTTACTGCTGTTGCCCTTCAACACATTGTTGGGTGCGCTTTTGATGTTTCTCAATTCTTGTGCGCTCTGGGCAAAATATGCCAACCAATTTGTTCAGAGCTTGTTGCATCAGCTTTTGTTAATTTTGGGCGCTTGGATGGTGATTATTGCGCTTTTTGCCGATCGGAAGGATTTTGCCCTTTTGGGACTGGTAAATTTTTTACCATTTTTCATTGCTTTTATTGCCCAGAGTCATTTGTTTCGATCGGTGCAGCAGCTTCGGCAATTTGCTTGGCTTTTAGTGATGCCATCAATTCCAGTGTCGGTGCTGGCGATCGGTCAGATTGTTTGGGGCTGGGGCTTTCACTTTAAGATGCTGTCACTGTTTGGGGGCGATGGCATTCTAGTTGATATGCTCTTGCGATCTAATGGAGAACCCTCTGGACGAGCTTCGTCGTTGTTTTATTATGCGACCATTTTAGCGAGCTATTTGGTGATCACGTTTACGGTGAGTTTTGGGCTGTGGGTAGAGGCGATCGGTTTCTCAAAATCTGTTCACCAAGAACCCCCGTTTCCCCTGCTTCTAAAGCTCCCGCCTAAGTTACAGCAGTTGATTCGTCATCCGATCGTCCATCGTTGTGGCTTAGGATTCTTAGTTGTACTAAATTGCACGGCGTTGTTTTTAACCCAATCTCGGAATGCTTGGGGCATTGCGATCGGGGTGATCTTTGTCTTTGCCGTTGGGCTGGGCTGGCGCAAACTCATCGCCTTAATGGGGGCATTATTAGGACTCGTCGCCACAGCCGCCTATGGCAGCGAACCTTTAAGTCATTGGGCCAGAACTCTAGTGCCCCGCATGATCTGGGCTAGGGTTAACGATGAATTGTTCCTCGATCGGCCCCAAGCATCGTTACGACTCACTCAGTGGAAATTTGCAGCGGGATTAATTGAGAAGCGACCTTTGACGGGATGGGGATTGCGAAATTTTAGTACGCTATATGAATCGGCAACAGGCTTTTTTGTAGGACACCCCCATAGCTTAGTCCTGATGTTGAGTTGCGAAATGGGGATTCCGGCTACGTTGTTGTTTTATGGGGTGGTGGGGAGCATTGTGGCTGGAAGTATTCGCCAGATGCAGCTACATCACCTGGGTAGCCGCGATCGAGTCGTTCACCTCACCATTACGATCGCCTTTCTCTGCTGTACGGCGTTTAGTTTCTTTGATGTGCCCATTTTTGATGCACGAATTAATCTGTTTGGCTGGATGCTGCTATCGGCCCTCTGGGGCTATGCTAATGCGCCCGCTTCAGAATCTGGTTCTCAGGAAATTTCATAAAAAACAGGCGGACTCAACACGAAGTCCGCCTGTTTTCTAGTATTCTACTCAGCCAATCTAAGCATTTCCAGCCATCTGTGCTGCAACTTCAGCGGCGAAGTCAGTTTCAGCAACTTCGATGCCTTCGCCTAACACAAAGCGAGAAAAGCGGCGGATTTGGATGTTTTCACCCAGCTTCGCGACTTGCTGTGTGACCAAGGTGCCAACGGTGATGTTTTGGTCTTTGATGTAGGGCTGGTCCACAAGGCACAACTCTTTCAGACGTTTATCAATCCGACCCTGGACGATTTTTTCTTTCATCGCTTCGGGCTTGCTAGAGAGATCGTCCTTGCCCATTTCGATCGCTTTTTCCTTCTCAACGAGGTCAGCTGGAATGTCTTCCAAACGGACGTATTCAACGTTGGGGCAAGCGGCGATTTGCATGGCGATGTTGTTCACCAATTCCTTAAATGCCTCGTTGCGAGACACGAAATCGGTTTGGCAGTTCACTTCCACCAAGACGCCGATGCGGCCTCCGGTGTGAATGTATTGACCCACCAGACCCTCTGCGGCCACACGATCGGCCTTTTTACCAGCGGCGATCATGTTTTTCTGGCGCAACCAGGTTTCTGATGCGGCCATATCGCCGTCATTTTCCTTAAGCGCTTTTTTGCAATCCATCATCCCTGCGCCCGTCTTGGCGCGCAGTTCCTGCACTGCCTTTGCGGTAATTTCTGCCATGGTTCCAAAATCCTTGTTTACAATCGCACAGACTCAGCTTTGATATTAGCCTTCGCTAGGAGCAGCTTCCGCGCCTTCTTCGTCTTCGTAATCTTCGTAGTCTTCACCGTCGTAGCCTTCTTCCGGCGCGACTTCACCGTGACGACCTTCATAAATGGCATCTGCCAAACGGCCCACGATCAGCTTGATGGAGCGAATCGCATCATCATTGGCAGGAATCGGCACATCTACGCAGTCAGGGTCGCAGTTGGTGTCTAGAAGCGCGACGATCGGAATGTTCAGCTTTTGGCATTCTTGAACGGCATTATATTCACGGCGTTGGTCCACCATGATCACCACATCAGGAATTTTGCGCATGTTTTTGATGCCGCCCAGATATTTCTGGAGCTTTTCAAGTTCACGACGCAAGACAGCAGCTTCCTTCTTAGGACGCATATCCAGGGCACCACTCTCTTCGAGACGCTCCAATTCTTTAAGGCGATCGACACGGGTCTTGATGGTGGCCCAGTTGGTCAGCATTCCGCCGAGCCAGCGCTGGTTCACGTAGTAAGCACCACAGCGGGCAGCTTCTTGAGCAACGATGCCAGCCGCTTGACGCTTGGTTCCAACGAACAGATATTTTTTACCTTGTTCGGATCCAGCACGGACAAAGTTGAAAGCTTCATCCATCAACCCTGCGGTCTGGACGAGATCAATAATATGAACACCATTGCGAGCCGCAAAGATGTAGGGCTTCATTTTGGGGTTCCAACGACGAGTTTGGTGACCAAAATGAACACCAGACTCAAGCATTTGAGCCAAAGAGACGACGGGCATTATTTTTCTCCTTTCGGGTTAATCCTCCACCTAGATGTCCGATTCAGGCTGTTCGATGAGAAGGCGAAACACAAGGAAGACATAGAAGCATTCATTCCGGTCCGTTCTTGCACGAAAACAGTGACTCCCGATCGCACCCGAAATTCTAAGTGTGTGGGTTTTTACAGCTCTCACACAGTAACACAGAATGGAGTTCTCATTAAATGATGCAAAATGATGCAGTCCTGACTCAAATTCCGCACTGCTACGGTAGACAGGGCTAAAAATATACTTTTATGCTCTGAAGAGATGCCGATTGATATCAATCGTCTTAAGATCAATAGGCCTATTACTCACACCGTTTCTCACGAGATTTAAAACCATGCGTCCACAAGTGCTATTGGTCATAACTGGAACGATCGCATTGATCAGCCTCCCGGAACTGAATCACATCGCTTCTGGTCAAAGTTTTGGAGCGCCTATCCTTACAACGGCGGTTGCCCAAGCTCGCAGCATTCGCTATGTCCCACCGGGGCGACGCGGCGCTCCAACCCGAACTCAGGGCGGAGGATCCCGCAACTGTGGTGTAGACACTATCCCCGTTACCCTGTTGGCACCGCTAGACCATGTTGGCTTGACGCTTCAAGGACGGCCTAAGTTTGTGTGGTATAGCGCTTCGGATTCGATGCTGCCCATGCAATTTTCGATCGTAGAACCGGGCATGAGCGAGCCTGTTTGGAGTCAGGAACTCCCCGCAGCCAAGGCCGGACTCAATGAGATTCAATTGCCGGATACTGTTCCAGAACTGGTCGTCGGTCGTCGCTATCGCTGGAACATTAGTCGTCTATGCAGCATCCGTCGCAACACTGACAGCATGGTGGTTCGAGGCTGGATCGAGCGGGTCGCTGCCAGTCCTTCGCAGAAACAAATTAATGCAAAAATGTCCTTAGAAGAGCGAGTCAATGCCTACGCAGAGGCGGGCCTTTGGTATGATGCCATTGCGCAGGCGGTCAGTACTCCCACTGGTCAAGCCTCTGGCGGCACTGTATCCCCCTTGATACTCACCCTTCTAGAGCAGGGGGGTATCACGACAGTTCTGCAACAGGAGCAAAAGCGCGCTAAACGAGGCCTCACCCGTTATGAACCCGGAAGCGATTTCAAGGCAAGCAAAGGATATTAAGCTCCTCATTCTCGACATTGATGGGACGATTTCCGGACGATCGAATACCGTCTCTCAGCCCGTCCTAGAGGCGATCTCTGCGGTCCAAGCGAAGGGCATTTCGGTGGCGATTGCAACAGGGCGAATGTATGCATCTGCGCTGCGATTCCACGAAATGGTGCAGTCGAAGCTGCCGCTGTTGACCTATCAAGGAGCCTGGATCCAGCAACCGGGGCACGATCGATTGCGTCACACGACGTTGAAACAAGAGCAAGCGATTCAGCTTTTGGGTTATTTTGAGCAGCCCCATCTACGGAATTTGATTTCAGTACATTTTTATCTGAACGATCGGCTCCATCTGCGCGCCATGACACCGGATAGTACGAGCTACTGTGATCGTTGTCGGACGGAACCGATCGTGGTTGAGGATTTGCGATCGATTTTGGACCAAGGCGAATTAACGAAAGTTTTGGCGATCAGTCAGGATACGGAACTGATCCAAACCTGTCTAAAGGATCTAAAAGCCCTGCATGCTCCGGAGGATCTATACCTCACGACATCGGTAGATACCTTTCTAGAAGCCGCTAATCCTCTGTCAAATAAAGGTTCGGCGGCACAGTTTTTAGCAGAGGAAGTATTGGGACTAGCAGCCCATCAAGTCATGGCGATGGGCGACAACTGCAACGATTTGGAAATGATTGCTTACGCGGGCATCGGGGTGGCAATGAGGGGTGGGCCTACGATCGTTCAAGACAGCGCAGACTGGGTGGCTCCTTCAGTGGAAGAAGATGGTGTCGCACAGGTGATTCAACAGTTTTTGCTGTAATTCTCTGAAAATTGACAGAGAAAAACCCACCGACGACTGACCGTGTTTCGTCTCGGTGGGTTTTTCTTAGTTCGCTCCTCACACCTCTAGAATATAACCAACTCCTTCGAGTTTGTCACCCCCTTTGACACACCAAAGTCATAGGAATTACTTATCGGTAGTTCCACGGAATCCCAAAATCCGCTGAAACCAGCCCAGCACAAGCCACACCGCATATCGATCGCCCACTGAAGTCTCCACACTAAATAGCGGGATTTGACGGTGCATCTGCTCAAACGCGTCACAGAGCGATCGCAACTCCCCCAACAAAGATTGACCCTCAGAGCGCCGATCGAAAAACACCACCATCGCCTCCAATAATCCCCAAGCCGGATCTGGTATTTTATTCATCGAAATGCTCAACTCTAAACCAAACACCTCAAATTCGGGATGTAACGATCGCAACTGTTCCCGCAATGATCGGACCCGATCGCTCACTTGCCACAGCCAAAAGGGCACCGCAGTCTCCACAACCACAGACTCCCGACATAACTGCTCCAACGCCTGCATCATCGCAGCAGATGCCCAAGTCACCGTAATCCAACCCACCTCATTCCAA
>JANMIS010000354.1:0-4576 GCA_031375925.1 Synechococcales cyanobacterium OTE_70_concoct_197_sub | reverse complement strand
GCAGATCGGCCAGGAGATCGCGCGCAGCGGGTCCCTGGACGGACTGTCCCGCAACCTGCCGGGGGGCACCGAGCCTGCCGGCCCGACGGCGTCCCACGTACACCCCGCAGGGGCTGGCAGGGGCGAGGAGACGATCGCCCGTCTGACCAAAATGCCCTTAGAAAAAGTCGAAGAACTAGCCAAAGAACTCACCCAAAGCTAGACATTCCGCCAGAGCTTCACGAACTGGTCCAAATTGGTAGGCGTGACCTGTTTCTGTAAATCTTGCAGCGCTTTGTCTTGGTGGGCTAGGCTCTTGTAGCTTTTGCAGACGTTTGTGAGGAGAAGAGGCGTAGAATCTGTAGTGGCAGCCACCTGTCGCCACTGTTGCGCGAAAGTCGTCATAGCAGGGGCAGGAATATTTGAGTTGAGCCATGCGAGGGCTTTGTCTTGGTGAGGCAGGGCTTTGTAGCTTTTGCAGACATTAATCAGTGTAGAAGCAGAAGGTGCCGCAGGCGTTGTGTTTGACTGGAGCGCAGACCAGGTGCGTGTTCCCACAATGCTGTCTGAAACTAATCCCACGGACTTCTGGAAGTTTGCCACCGCTTGCCCTGTGCGAGGTCCGAATTTACCGTCTGCAATTCCAATGTTTGCGCCTTTGGCATTCAGTAGAGTCTGAAGTTCGGCGACGAGTTTTCCGGCACTCCCCACTCGCAGCGGCGCTTTGGACTTGAGCAAAAACTGCAATGTATCTAAATCCCCGTTGAAATTATTCATATCGCAAGGCCCAGAAATTCCCGGAACTTTTCCAGATTCACTGTATTGATGAAAGCTCCAAGATTTCCAGCCGCCAGGGACCCAGGGATTATTCGTTTCGTAGTGGGCGATCCAGAGGCGATAGTTAGCCCCTAGACGCTGTGAATTCCCCAGGGCATCGTTCCAGAAACTGGGAAAGGTGTAGACCAAGGGCCGTCGTCCGATCGAAGCTTCCACTGTATCGAGCCAAATTCCCGCTTTGTCGATCACTTCATTCGGACTCAAACCATAGCTTTTTTCGAGATCTAGGACAGGCGGCAAATCGTTGGTGTCCCAGAGCGATCGGGTCAGACCCAGGAAATTATTCGCTTGGACTTTTGGATCTTTCTTTGCAATAAAAAAATGATAGGCACTGCGGATGATCCCCACGGTTCTCATGCTCGCCCAGTTTCGCGCAAACATGGGATCCCGGCTTTCGACCCCTTCGGTTGCCTTTACAAAGCAATAAACCACACCACTGTCAGCCACCGCTTTCCAGTTGATGTCACCTTGATATTCAGAAACATCAATGCCCTTTAACATGGGATTCTCTCCAGCTATGGATTTTTGTGGGGGTTTAAGTCTATTCTACACAGTCAAACTCAAAGGGTTCAGTTTTTATCGGTTCGCGGTATAACTTCGCGGTATAACAGTGGTTGTGCTTTTGAACTATTTTTATTGCGATCGGAGTGGATGAGTTATGGCATTTAATGCAAGCGTCTTGGGACTAACGCCCATTAGAACTGGGTCAAAAGGAGATGTCGTTCTCGCTTGGCAACGGTTTTTGCGGGATCGAAAGTTTCCTGTGGGAACCCCCGATGGAGACTTCGGCAGAGCCACCGATGCGGCGACTCGAAGCTATCAGACGCAAAACAAAATAGCTGTTACGGGCATTGTCGATGTCGCAACCTATCAAGTCGCACTGCAACAAAATTTTATTTTTTATGTGGCGAACCTTACCGCTGCTCGGCTTTTGCAGGCGTTGAACTATGGCGTTGAGGAAGTTAGAGATATGCAACGATCGTTGACTGCGATCGGTAAGCTCCAGCCCATTCTTCAGCCTGACGGAGCCTTCGGTGGCAACAGCACCCGAGGCATGGTCGAAGTCTACAAGCGCCTTGATACTCGGTTTCGATCGGCTTTAGCCCTACAACTTTCGGCAGCGACTAAGAGAAAACTAGGCACAGATTTTGAACCCGGGCTTGATATTATCACCGAATTTTCGCGGCGTTTGCGGGTGCGGCTCAGCGGTAAGGAATGGATTGAATTCAAGCGGGCCAGTAGCTCTCTTGATGATCTTGCATCGCCCTTCCGTCAAAAAGCTCAAGCCTTCCTCAAAGCAGCCCAAGACGCAGGCGCGACGGTCAAAATTAATAACACCCTCAGACCTCCTGAGCGGGTTCATTTAATGCATTATTCCTATCGAATTGCAGAAGAAGGAATGGCTCCTCAGAGCGTTCCCGCAATGCCGGGGGTCAATATTGACTGGGTTCACTACACCCCGCAACTATCGGTCCAAATGGCCAATGAAATGGTGGAAGCCTATGACATTGCTTTCCGTCCTGCACTCCGATCGAACCATACTATTGGCTACGCCGTTGATTGCGAAATTGAATGGACTAAGCCGTTAAAAATTAAAGACGGTAATGGTGAAATCGTCGAAATTGCAGGACCTGGTGAAGGCTGGAAAAACGAAGATCTATGGGCCGTCGGAGAAACCTACGAAGTCTACAAATTGCCTGCGGATGCGCCCCATTGGTCGATCGACGGTTATTAGCGACTTGGTCCGTGGGATCGAGTGCTGTGAAAGTGGGTGTAATCAATGTACCGATCGCCCACTTCATCCACAAAAATGATATCTACAAATTGATGATCCCACAGCACTTCATTTGATCCATAGGTATTGCGAACGTGAATACTGTAATTCACGGTTTCATCAACTCCTGTAATGGAAAGAATCAATTGACCATTCGATTCTTGAAAGCGCTCAGAAGTCATCTGATAAAGAGGACTTTGCTCATCAATGGAATGCATAATATTCCAGCTTAATGAAAAGCTGGGCGTGTGCGATCGTGCCAATGGCAATGAGTAAAACCGCCGAATCCGATTGCCTTCAATGGTCTCTTCATCCCTTGTAAAGTAAAGCTGTGCCTGTGCCTCAACAATATGATTATGTCGCGCATTGGCGGTTCGAATAATCAGCGTCGGCATCCCGTTATAGGTTGTAATTAGGGCATTTTGACTAAAGATGACCCGAGCGGATGGACGGGAAAATCGTGCAAAAGTGAGTCCGGTAACGATCGCCACGGTTAACAAACTGAGGATCGCTTCTAGAGTGACAATTCCATGGGCATAGGAAGTCTTCGGCGACATCACACCATAGCCGATCGAAGCAAAGGTTTGCACACTAAAGAAAAAAGCATCCTCAAAATTTCCTGGCCTTGCGCCGATGAGTGAATCTCCCCCTAATAGATAAAGCAATGCAAAAATTGCATTCAAACAGAGATAACCCAGACCGATCGACAGGAAAAAGATTTTCCAAGTGACCGACAGCATCAGATGGTAGGGGTCGCGCCAGTACTGTTTTAGCAAATTCCCAGCATCAATATTGATCTTTCCACCTTTGCGAGCAATACGAATGGGGCGATGGCGTAGTTTTGATGGGCGTGAGTTCATAGGTTGTAGTGAGACAAATGAGTCTACACTTTGCACTAATTTGCACTCAATAGTCTGCTGCAACCCAAACAGCTTCAAAAATTCTATAAATTCGTCTCTTAATCACCTAGTTGCCTTCTTTAGAGTCCGAGGAACGCAACGACGACAATCCAAAGCTTTGGCAGGATGAGGAAACCCCCGACGAGCAGCGCCGCAATCGCAGACACCAGCACAGCAGCAGCAGCACAATCTTTTGCAATCTTCGCTAGCTCGTGATAGGTCTGTTTCACCGTTAGATCTACGACCGCTTCGATCGCCGTATTCAGCAACTCCATGGCCAAAACCGCCCCACAGGTTAATCCAATCACCGCCAACTCGATCGTCGCCAAACGCAGCAGCACCCCCAAAGTCAATGCGCTCATGCCCAAAATCGTATGAATCCGAAAATTGCGCTGCGTCATAAAAGCGTAGCTCAACCCCATTCCCGCATAGCGAAAGCTACTCCATAACGTCGGTGCGACTTGCCATGCCGAATCTCGCTTAAACTGAACCACCTTGGGATCAGGTTTGAGGTCAGGCCGTTTGGGCGATTGAGTCGAGAAATCTTGGGACATGAGGTGAATGGGGTGCAACGTGCAGAGGGTGAATGTCAAGATCTAGAGCGTCGGTCTGTGAGCTAATACTCCACCGCAATCGAAATGCCGATCGCTTTGAGGAGTTCCCGTTGCTGATTCAGCATTTCCACCAGACTCGGTTCGTCGGGATGATCCCAGCCGAGAAGATGAAGCAGTCCATGGGACGCTAGCCAAATCAGCTCGGTTTCAATAGAATGCCCCTGAATCTCGGCTTGTCTTGCAGCGGTTTCGACAGAAATGATAATGTCGCCCAAACCAAGGGGTTCTTCATCGGGTAACTGAGGATAGTCTACTTCCAGTGCCGCAAAGGACAAAACGTCTGTTGGCTGATCTTTAGACCGGAACTCCCGATTGAGGTTTTGAACTTCCGAGTCATCCGTCAGACGCAGACTTAGCTCATAGCGATCGTCAGGATGAAGCGGCCCACCCTGCATATTTGCGGGTTCCAAGACTGCCATCCATTGTGTTATCCAGCTTTCCCAAGGGCAACCATAGGTCTCGGAAAATTGTCC
>JANMIS010000279.1:0-9209 GCA_031375925.1 Synechococcales cyanobacterium OTE_70_concoct_197_sub | reverse complement strand
GCAAAAGCGGCTCTACCTTTTTTAACGTGGCATACGATCGCATGACCGCTTTTACTCAGACTATTCTCGCTAGAGGTGGAAAAATCGTGAACGTGATTCCTGCTGATGGCACTGCGCCCGCTGTCACAGAGGCTGTTACGGCTGTGTCCGCCGTCGCCTCGTCAGAACCCGCTGTTGCAGCACCCGCTGCAAAGAAAGGGTCCGCCCACGCTAATGTCAAGGTCAATATCTACCGTCCGAATAATCCTCTGACTGCCAAGGTCGTCTCTAATGACTTCCTCGTGGCAGAAGGCGGCGTCGGCATCGTGCAGCACCTGAAATTTGATATTGCAGGCAGCGATCTTGAATATGTCGAAGGTCAGAGTATTGGGGTTATCCCTCCCGGCACCGATGCTAAAGGTAAGCCCAATAAGCTCCGCCTATATTCGATCGCATCCACCCGCCACGGCGATGATGTAGACGACAAAACTGTCTCCCTCTGCGTCCGCGAGTTGGAATACAAAAACGATGCAGGTGAAACCATCAAAGGCGTTTGCTCCACGTATCTATGCGCGTTGAAACCGGGCGATGAAGTCCAAATTACGGGTCCGACCGGGAAGGAAATGCTCCTGCCCCCCGAAGAAGACACCAACGTAATTATGTTTGCAACCGGAACGGGGATTGCTCCGATGCGGGCCTACCTGTGGCGCATGTTCAAAGACAACGAGCGCGCTGCTAACCCTGACTACAGCAACTACAAGGGTTTTGCATGGCTCGTCTTCGGCGTTCCCCAAACTGCAAATATTCTCTACAAGCAAGAACTTGAAGAGATGCAAGAGCGCTACCCCGACAACTTCCGTCTGACCTATGCGATCAGCCGTGAGCAAAAAAATAACGAAGGGGGTCGGATGTACATCCAGCACCGCGTGGCTGAACATGCGGTCGAAATGTGGCAAATGCTGAAGAATCCCAAAACCCATACTTATATCTGCGGTCTTCGCGGGATGGAGCCGGGAATTGAGGAAGCACTGGGCGCGGAAGCGGCGAAAGAAGGCATCGTCTGGAAAGACTATGTTCGCTCTATGAAAAAAGAAGAGCGCTGGCACGTCGAAACTTATTAGTTCTAAGTTTTAACTAGACGGTTAATTTCTGTAAAAAAGGAGGCTCATCGGAGCCTCCTTTTTTAGATACTTCTGTAGACTACCAAGTGCGGCTTGTTGTGATAAATCTCCTACGATCGGGCATGACCGTGGAGCAAGTGGCAACAATCCTTGGATTGCCGATGGAACCGATCGCTAAAATTCAGCAGAAACTCTAACCGAACCTTAACTGCTCTGACTCCGTTACCATCGTAATCTTCATGATTCAAGCTCCTGAAACCAATAGATGGGCAAATTTCTTTAGGACTTGCAGAACTCCGATCAAGTTATGGCCGCGATTCAACAGCGAAAAAATGTCTGACACTGCATAAACGGGGTTCGATCGTCTATCCAGCTTTAAAAATAAAAACTCACTGCCATTCATTACCAACCCATAACCGGGACGGTCGGCATTTGGAGCCGCCATCATATAGGACAAGGCTTGAGGAATTGCCTTACTCAACGCCAACTCGGAATTTTTGGCTTCAATTACTGTGATCCAAAATTGCTGTTGCAGCACCAAAATATCAATATTGCCGTGAATCACCTCACCCTCATCTTGAGCCGTCACCCGCACCTCGGTCTCCCCGCTCACCCGAAACGGCGCATCATAAAATCCCGCTAATTCCAGTAACGGGGACAAAATCACCATTTTCACGACACCTTCCATCACCGGATATTCTAAAAGATAAAGGTAATGCCGCCGGACCTGAGCCAACCGTTCAAGCTCTCCTACTGTCAACTCTGGCAAATCCCCCAGCCACTCCTCAAAAAATCCATCCGCTTCCACCCGTTGCAACCCAAACCACTCACGCAGGTCTGCTAACTTGACGGATTTTGCAGTTCTTGACTGGACCATAGGACGGGGTTCCGATCGGGCTGATATCTTACATCTGTTTGTAATTTTAGCTTATAAATCAAAAGCTCTCCCGATCGCACCTAGCAACCAAGAGAGCTTTAAAATTTTTGAAAGTCCACCGCAGTGCCGTCTTACCTCAGCTTTAGACCTGGTCAAAACCAGGTGGGTACGGTTGGAATTCGTCTTTAGTTTCTGAGTACAGGCTCAGTCTACTGCAACGAACGCTACTAGGTTCCCTTATAAAATAAGACATAGATCAAAAAACATTATTGGCAGTCACCAACACCTCCGTGGACTGTCCGTATTTTACACCGATAGACTGGAGAATGGGAAGGGCGTGGGCTTTTAGATTCCGCATCTTCTTCGGTGAAGCATTTTCAGGTTAAGTGGGGAAACATCGATCGCACGGCGGGATGGATGAGTTGGCCAGAGCGCACATTGACTCCCAGTGCTAACGCCGCATCCATTTCGATTGCCGCCAGTCCATGGTCTGCCAGCTTCAAAATGTAGGGCAACGTACTGTTATTTAAGGCTTGGGTCGCAGTCCAAGGGACAGCCCCGGGCATGTTGGGAACGCCATAGTGGACCACACCGCTTTCGATGTAGGTGGGCGCACTGTGAGACGTGGGATGAATGCTCTCAATACATCCGCCTTGATCCACCGCAACATCAATGACGACACTGCCCGATCGCATCTGAGCCATTAACGATCGCGGCACCAATGTCGGTGCTTTCCTCCCAGGAATCAGCACCGCCCCAATTAACAGATCGGCTCGGGGGACCACTGACTCGATCGGGTCTATTGTGCTGTACAGCAACGTCACACGGGATCCAAATAGATGTTCTAACTCAGTTAACCGATCGACATTCACATCCAAAATCGTCACCCGTGCGCCCAGTCCGATTGCCATTTTTGCCGCTTCAGCCCCCACCACTCCGCCGCCCAAAATCACCACTTCTCCCGGTGCAACCCCCGCAACCCCGCCCAATAGCACTCCTCGTCCACCCTGCTGACGCTCTAAAAAGCGCGCACCGATTTGTACAGACAAACGACCCGCGATTGCACTCATGGGCATGAGCAGCGGTAATCGCCGATCGGGTGTCTCCACAGTTTCGTAGGCAATCGCACACACACCCGATCGTAACAACGTAGCGGTCAAGACTTCATCTGCCGCTAAATGCAGATAGGTAAATAGGATTTGGTTGTCCCGCAAAAAGCCATATTCCGGCGGCAAGGGTTCTTTCACTTTGACAATTAAATCCTGCGCCCAGGCTGATGTGCTAGAAGCGATCGTTGCCCCCGCCGCTTGATAATCTTCATCCGAAAACCCTGAACCCTCACCTGCACCTGTCTCAACGACGACACAATGATGCCGATCGGCCAAAGCTCTGACACTGCTCGGACTCAAACCGACTCGAAATTCTTGGTCTTTTGTCTCTTTAGGAAGTCCAATATGCATTATTTTTGACCTGGGCTTGGGAAATCATGGGCTTGGGAAATCATGGCGTATTTTGATGTCAGTGATTAGTAGCAGTGATTAGTAGCAGTGTTGATAGGGATCGGTAATCTCCACCTTAGCCCGTCACCCAAGATGGAGAAGGTCACGCTATGTTAAGCACAGACGTAACGAATTATTAACACATTAGGTTTTTACCATGGCAGACTCAAAAACGACGACGCCTACAAGCGTCCCCAAGCTCGATGAACCCAAAGCTGGATTCAGCACTTATTCAGAGCGCCTTAATGGTCGAGCTGCAATGATGGGATTTGTGATTGCGCTGGCTATTGAATACAGCACTGGACAAGGTGCCTTGACTTGGCTGGGGTTAATTTCTCCCTAACAGTCCTGATGGGCTGACTGATTGACTGAGAAGTGAAGGGTTCCCTCAACGGACCCTTCATTTTTTATGGCTGTGAAAGATTTTAGGCAAGGCCAAGGATTAAATTTTGTAACAGCCTTTGGCATTCCATCCCGATCGCCAAGGCAGGCTTGGACCCTGATCATAATCGGCATTTCAGCGGTGAATGTACTGCTTGGAAGCTTGGATGGGGAGGCCTCTGAGGTGCTAATGGGCCTAGGCGTTTTGGGGATTGGTCTGCTATTGCGATCGAAGTTTTTGATCAAACGTCGGTCAAGACTTTATGAAAACGATCCCCATTTAGGTCAGAATGATAGATAACATTGTTGCTTGAGAGACGGGACTATGGATTTTGATTTTCGGATTGTGGCAGTCTTAGCACCTTTGGCTGTGGCGGCAGGTTGGGCTGCGTTTAATATTCTGGGTGCAGCCCTTCAACAGGTCCAACGGTTCATGAATAAAGAATAGCAGGCGGGTTTCTAACCGATTTGGAAACAGTTTGGATATGAAGACGATCGAAACCGATCGGATTTTTGTAGTGAAAGTCCGATCAGTTTTGTTTTAGCTTGGCTCGTCTTCTAGAGAGCTTTCTGGAGTTTGGCAGGAGTTTCCAGGGATGGCATCTTTTGAAAGCCGATCGAATTCCCGTTGGTAATGGACAGCGATCGTGGGGTTTTCAATCACCATCAGAGTTTCGTCGTTTTTGTGATTTCCAGCTTTTGTCCAGTTGTGGGAGCCAAGGATGACGGTGGTGCGATCGAGGATGGCAAACTTGTGGTGCAGTAGGTCGCCAGGTTTTAGTTTGGGCATAGCGACTAGGGCGGCGGGGGTGGACCAGGGCTGGGCGAGGGGAACTGATTTTTTCGACTTGCGAGAAGGCTTTTTTGGGTTTTTAGAAGCGGATTTACGATTTGCAGTGCGGCAAGGTGAATCGATCGGCAAACCTAGCATGTCCAGACTGTTGCTGTAGTCGCGCGTGAAAAACCTCGGTTCAAAGAGACCTCGCACGGTGACATTACGCTGGGGCAAGGCTGATAGATGGTTTGAGAGTTGGGGATCGGAGAAGACAAAGAGGGCGAGATCGAGGGAGCTTGTGGCTCGGTCTGCGACTTCGGCGATGAGTCCGTTGCTGCTGCTAGACCAAGGTGTGCTCGGTTTTGAAGGCGAGAAATGTAGCTTGATGTGGGATGACCCCACGGTGAAGCTCTGGACGGGCCGATCGGGTTTGCGGGCTTTGAATTGGCGACCTCCGAACATTAGATCAAATTCTTGAACAAAGGCTTGGGCGATTTCAGGACTATTAATTTTCACCAAACTATTGGCGTTGCCTCGACTGCTGAGGTTGCTCACGTCGCCGTGAATGTCTGAAGTGGTCCAGTTGGCAGAAGTAACGATCGTGGTTTTGTTATCCACCACCATGAATTTGTGATGCATTAACCCGCTCCCCTTGGAGCCGTTTGTGCGATCGTCAAGGCGAGAAATTTTAGCCTGATCCAACATCACCAAAGCATCACGGGTTTGGATTTCCTCTGGGGCAAGAATCCCGTCTTGATTGGCATCTATAAGCGCTTTATTATCTTCGTAGCGCTGACGATCGCGCTTGTCTAGCGTTTTAATTTGGTCTAGAGTGAATCGGCTGTAGGGCGTGGAATATTGGTTCTCCAAAATGACTTGGACCTTTACGCCAGCTTGGGCACGATCGGCGAGAGCCTGGGCAATGCGGGGCAGGCGAAGTTCTTGGACGGCGATTTTGAGGTCGGTTTTGGCGGCGGCGATCGTGGTGATCAGGAGTTGCTCTAAGTTGTCGCCCGATCGAGTGAGCTTTCGATCGGGTTCCTGATATTCCGAGGCTTCGCTGTGGTTAAAGTACACCTGGATTGCGTCATCTTGGGGCAATGGGGAAAGCGTTTTGAGCGCGGCGGTTGAATTTGGACGATCGGTTTGGCAGCCAAGAAGTGACAGGACGGCCCAGCTTAGTCCGACAAACGCAGCTTGTTTTACGATTTTTGTCATCCCGCTTTTCCTGTGCCAAATCTCGCTCTAGATTGCCCTTATGGAACGAAAGCGCGACAATAGAGAACCCAAAGACCCCGACTTCATGCAAATATATCTGGATTACAGTGCTACGACTCCGACGCGCGGTGAGGTGATTGATCTCATGGGGACGGTCATGCGGGAGCAATGGGGGAATCCGTCGAGTCTGCATCACTGGGGCAACCGCAGCGCGACGCTGTTGGAACAGGCCCGATCGCAGGTGGCGCTCTTAATCAATGCTCCAGCCGAGTCGATTGTCTTCACTTCAGGCGGGACTGAAGCGAACAACTTGGCGATCTTTGGGATTACGCAGCAATATTCAACGCCTCAACATTTAATTATTTCTAACGTCGAACATTCCGCTATCTCTGAACCTGCAAAATGGCTTGAAACTCAAGGCTGGCAAGTCACGCGCTTGTCGGTCGATCACTTTGGGCTAGTCGATCCGCAGGCGTTGGCGCAGTCGATTCAACCTAATACTGTGCTGGTCTCCATCATCTGGGGTCAGAGCGAAATCGGGACTGTGCAATCGATCGAAGCTCTAGGATCGATCGCCCGCGATCGGGGCATTCTCTTCCACACCGATGCCGTCCAAGTGGCGGGTCGTTTGCCGATTGATGTGGCGACGCTACCTGTAGATTTGCTCTCGCTCTCCAGCCATAAAATCTACGGTCCCCAAGGCGCAGGGGCACTCTATATCAAACCGGGCGTAACGATGCGTCCGCTGCTCTATGGCGGGGGACAGGAATCGGGCTGGCGATCGGGAACGCAAGCAGTGCCAACGATCGCAGGTTTTGGGTTGGCGGCGGCGTTAGTCGAAGCTGAGAGAGCGACTGAAACGAGGCGACTCATGATGTTACGCGATCGGTTTTTCGACCAACTTCTAGGCACCGCGCTCAAACCCACGGGCAGCTTGTCCGATCGTCTCCCGCACCACGTTAGCTTTTGCCTGCCCGACAGCGATGGACAACAGCAAAATGGCAAAACCCTCGTCCGACAAATGAACTTAGCAGGAATAGGCATCAGTGCAGGCGCGGCCTGTAGCAGTGGAACGTTAGAGCCTAGTTTAATTCTCCAGGCGATCGGCTATGACGATCGAATTGCAAAGACGGGGATCCGCTTGACCGTTGGATCCAGGACTACCATGGCGGATGTGGATTGGACGGCGATCGTGCTGCGACAGGTGCTGAACAGAATGGGGTTGTAAATTCAAAAAAAGGGCTGTTCACAAAACCTGGAAACGAATCGACAGGGTTTGTGAACAGCCACAGCATGAGCAAAGAGAATTTGGCTTTAACCCATTCATCTATGAAACTGATCTAACACCATATCTAGCGTTTGATCAAGTATTTTTGCCAACTCATTTAGCGTTTTTCGGGATTTTCAGGCGGGGCGGGCGATCTCAGACCCCGACATATTTTTGAAGATCCCGGCAGCATCCCCAAGAAGGTATCAAATCCGATACAATTCGTGGGTTCATGCCGTGGGGTACGACTGAGATGGTAAATGTGCAGGTGAAAGCTCAAACTGAAGTGAAGCGAGTTGGGATCGTGGGTGGGGGGCAGTTGGCTTGGATGATGGCGGCAGCAGCTCAGAAATTAAATCTTGAGTTACTAATCCAAACACCGAGTCAGTCGGATCCAGCCGTGACGATCGCTACAGAGACGGTATTTGCATCTGTGTCGGATCCACAGGCGACGGCGAGTTTGGCAAACCTCAGTGATGTGGTGACGTTTGAGAATGAGTTTGTGGATTTGGATGCTTTGTCGCAGTTGGCGGAGCGAGGTGTTTGTTTTCGGCCATCTTTAGCGTCTTTATCGCCGTTGCTCAGTAAATATGATCAGCGTTGTTTTTTACGCGATCGGAATCTGCCAACGCCTGATTTTTCTAGACTTGCTGATGTGTTTCAGTCTAGGAACCCGATCGTATTTCCCTGCGTGCTAAAAACCTGTCGTAATGGCTATGACGGCTACGGCACCTTTATTGTTAAAAATCAGGATGATTTGGATCAGGTTTTAGCGAAGGTTTCGGCGATCGATTTGCTATTGGAAGATTTTATCCCGTTTAAGCGGGAACTGGCGGTGATGGTGGCGCGATCGGTCTCTGGCGAAGTCTCGGTGTATCCGATTGTCCAAACTCATCAAGAGAATGCGGTTTGTCGTTGGGTGAAGCTGCCGATCGCGCTGCCTGCGGGTCTTAAGCAACAGATTAATGCAATCGCCCGATCGATCGTGGAACATTTACAGTTTGTCGGAATTGTCGGAATTGAGTTTTTTCAAACGTCAGACGATCGGGTTTTAGTTAATGAAATTGCCCCGCGCACGCACAATTCGGGACACTATACATTGGACGCTTCAGTCACGTCGCAGTTTGAGCAGCAGTTGCGGGCGATCGTTGGGTTGCCTTTGGGCAGTCCGGCTTTGAATTGTGCGGGGGCGGTGATGGTGAATTTGTTGGGATTTGAAACAGCAGTTTCAGATTATGCGGAGGTGCGATCGCGCTTGGCTGAGATTCCTGGTGCGACGGTGCATTGGTATGGGAAGTCGGAGGCGCGAGTCGGGCGGAAGCTGGGCCATGTGACGGTTTGCCTGGATTCAAATGATGATCAGATGATGAGCGCGATCGTGGAGCTTGTGGAGAGGATTTGGTATGGAAGACTATGATGGTGGTACGGGAAGTTTTGAGCCAATTGGAGATTGACCTATGATCACCACCGTTAGACCACAACAGTCTTCACAACCTGATACAAAGCCCGTTCTGAGCGAGCAGGTATTGCTGCAAGGGATAACTTGGGAGACCTTTCAATCGTTGATGATTGAGTTAGAGTCTCAGCCCAGTAAACGACTCACTTATGACAATGGCTTGTTGGAGATTTGGATGCCGTTATCTGTACATGAACGATATAAAAAGTTTTTGGCGCGGTTAGTGGAGATTGTGACAGTGGAGTTGGAGATAGAAGTTGGTAGTTTAGGATCCTGCACTTGGAGTCGGAAAGACTTACTGAAAGGTGTTGAAGCGGATGAATGTTATTACATTCAAAATGAGAGCATCATTCGGGGCAAGATGGAGATTAATCTTACGATCGATCCACCGCCGGATTTGGCGATCGAGATTGATGTGACAAGTTTGTCTTTGCCACGTTTGCCGATCTATGGCGCACTGGGCATTCTAGAGGTTTGGCGAGTTTATGAGGGGACTATTCAGATTTTGGTTTTGCAGGACGGGGAATATGGAATGGTTGAACGATCGCGTTCTTTGCCATTGCTGACGACGGTTATATTGCAGGGCTTTTTGGATCAAGCACCCATGATGGGAGAAACGAGTTGGGCGAAGATGGT
>JANMIS010000228.1:0-2818 GCA_031375925.1 Synechococcales cyanobacterium OTE_70_concoct_197_sub | reverse complement strand
GTTGACGATCGGCAACGACCCCAGTTCACCTCAATCCGCCATCACCGTTATTTCCTTCGAACTCACGCCTAGCACCCCCGGACTCAAGCTGCGTCCGATTATGCCCGATGACAATGCTCAGAGCATCGCAGGCACCGTTCCCCTGATTCAAACCGCACAGCAAGCTCAATCTGTGGTCGCGATCAACGGTGGATTTTTCAATCGAATCAATCAGCTTCCCCTCGGCTTAATCCAAATCGACGGACAAGTGCGATCGGGTCCGATTCTGAACCGAGGCGTGATCGCCTGGAATGCTAACGGCACCACGGAGTTCGATCGTTACAGCCTCCAAGAGACGGCCACGATCGGCAACCAAAGCCTCCCCCTCACCCATCTCAACAGCGCCTTTGTCCAAGCAGGCATTGCCCGCTACACGCCCGCATGGGGAAGCAGTTACCAGACGCTATCTGACGGCGAAGTGGTGATGGAAGTGGTGGGCGATCGGATCAGCACCCAGACCACCATTCCCACCGTCGGCACCGCTGTCCCCATCCCCACCAACGGCTACCTCCTCACCTTCCGCTCCAACCGCACCGCCGCCGCCAGCGTCACAGTAGGAACCCCAGTCACGCTCAGTTCCGTCCCCAGCAATCCCAAAATCGCCTCGGCCTTCTATGCGATCGGCGGTGGTCCTTTGCTAATCAAAGACCGTCAAGTGGTGCTAGATGCCGCAGCGGAAAAATTTAGTGCTGCCTTTATTAGAGAACGGGCGGCTCGAAGTGCGATCGGACGGCTCAGCAACGGTAATCTGATGATTGTCTCCGTCCAGCCCACCTTGGGACGTGGCGGGCCGACTCTCACAGACATGGCCCAAATCATGCAGCAGTTAGGGGCGATCGACGCGCTGAACTTGGATGGAGGTAGCTCTACAACCCTTCATCTTGGGGGCTTTGGGGGTTATATTCTCGATCGGCCTTCGCGGAGCAGCGCTAGGGTGCATAATGCGATCGGCATATTTCGAGAGTGATTGCAGGCGCATTTATGCCGAGTTTTTATATCTCTAATGGCTTGAATGAAATTCCTATGAATCTAATAAAATTCGACTGGGCACCCCCGAAACTCGTCTGGTAGGTTAGACATGAACTGGCGATCGACAAGAATCAATTCCCTCTAGGAGACGAAATACCGTGGCTCAAATTCAGGAAATCTCACCCGCACCGACCCTTACGCTGTCACCCTCTGCCTTCAAGGGAGTCGCCGCGACAGAACTGCGCCCTTGGGGATCGTTCACTATCCTAGAAGAGGGTCGGGGATACAAGATTAAGCGAATTGAAGTGAAGCCCGGTCATCGTCTCAGCTTACAGATGCACCACCACCGCAGTGAGCACTGGATCGTCGTTGCTGGTACAGCCCGCGTCACCTGTGGCGGTGAAGAACAAATCCTCAGCGTCAACCAGTCCACCTACGTCCCCCAATGCACCAGCCACCGCCTTGAAAACCCCGGTGTCATCCCCTTAATTCTGATTGAAGTCCAAAACGGCGAATATCTCGGGGAAGATGACATCGTGCGGTTCCAAGATGACTACTCCCGCGCAAATTCCGGTAAATAGTTTTAACTTGCATTGAAATTTAAAAAGCGCCCTTAACAGAATTTACTGAGGGCGCTTTTTTAGATCTCACCAAGAAACGGTATCGTTTTTTGGCCTATTTTTTTGAAGCATTAGGCGATTTCTAACAATAAGTTTACCGACTCCGTTGATGGTCCACCTTGGACTAAAGTCGCAAGGCTCATAGCGAAAACCTGTTGAAACAGGTTGAAGAGTTCGCCATTCGAGTCTTTCAGTCCGTTTCAACGGACTTGGGCTATGAGCCTCGGAATTCATTCCGAGGTGGACGAACAACGAGGCGAGGTAGATTTATTCTTGGAAATTGCCTCAGGCGTTACACAAACCGTCCGATCGACTTCTTCCGTCTAATTCCCATGACCGTTGGTTTTGGAATCGTGCCGCTACCGTCGATGTTGCTTGGGAAGTTACTGCCGCGCAGAACCGATCGGGTTTGGTAGACGATCGAGCCATTTAAGGCCAACATCGGGATCGATCGTGTCAGTGTCGCTTGGGGCGAGTAAGGACAATCTTCGCCGGGATGCTGCACTGCCACAATCAGCGTATCGCCAACAAAGGTCGGACCCGTGATTTCGGCACGGTTCGGACCATGGGCAAAGGGAACAACCTGCCCTGCATATTGCCCTCTAAGAGGAATGTAGAACATCCAGTTATTCCCGAAGATGCCCGTGTAGCTGGCGACGTTTCCAGTGGTGGCATGGCTGATGTCATTCTGTTTACCCGCTGCCCCCACATCAAATCCGTTGTGGGTGGAGGTGGACATGTCGGTCACGCCCCAGACGTTGCCCGAACCGTCGAACGCGAGATTATCGACACTGGCAAACCCAGCGCCATCTCGGGATCCCGCTTCACCCCCTTGGGCAAACCGGACCCAGCGGAAGCTGCGACCCGTATTATCCGAAGAATTTTCGATGATTTTGTAAATCCCGCCGGACTGTTGAGTTGTGTTGTTGCCGCCATCATATTTTGCGACGACAAACACGCGAGAGTCGGGGTAGCCGTCGCTGCCCGGTGCGCTGTCTGTGTAGGCGACAAAGACTTCACGCTTGTTACGGGGGTTGATTTCGAGGTCTTCGGGGCGAGCGGTGGGAGTACCGCCGACGAGGTTCGCGGCTAGGAAGGCATCGCAAAGCACTGCGCCTTGGGTGGGGTAGAAGTTGGAGAGCTTCTTACCCTGGTAGTCTTTTAATGCCGTAGCTTCATTGGTGGTGTCG
>JANMIS010000226.1:0-4248 GCA_031375925.1 Synechococcales cyanobacterium OTE_70_concoct_197_sub | reverse complement strand
CCAACAGCAGCAGGTAATTCAGTCCACACTTACAACAACAAACAACACGCTGATACAAATCGATCGGGACTTAGAAAAATTTGCCGACTTAGCTGATTCCATTACAGAACAACAAACGCTAAAAGCAAGTTTTCAAGTCGATTATGAACTGTATCTAAAGCACCGTGAAATTGCCAATCGTCGAAATCCTCTACAAACTCAGCTTGACGAAGTTAAAACACAAATAGAAACGCTAGAGGAAACATTAGAAGCGCTTCAAATGCAATGGGAAAAATTCTCTACAGAACTTGATCCTCAAGCAATCGCAGCCCTCACCACAGCCTTAGCAGAAGCCCAAACTCAACGGACCACGATCGCCACCCAACTGCCCATGAAGCAGCAACTCCTCAACGAATACAACCTCCAAGCTACCAAGCTCGACGCAATTCAAACCAAACTCACCACCGTCACCACCAAGCTTAAGCAGCACCAAAGAAACGATCGCTTTATCAAGTTCGCCCGCAAAGCCTTCAAGGAAGCCGGACCCCGCATCACAGAGCGCTACGTACAAACGATCGCCTACGAAGCCGACAAGCTCTTCCGCGAACTGCTCAACCGTCCCAATATTGCGCTGGACTGGACCAGAGATTATGAAATTCGAGTCAGGGAAGGGGCAAACGATCGGCGGTTTGTGAATCTATCGGGCGGCGAACAGATGTGTGCAGCGTTAGCGGTGCGGCTTGCATTATTGAAAGTATTAGCAGATTTAAATGTTGCCTTCTTCGACGAGCCGACAACAAACATGGATCGTCCCCGCCGGGTCAAACTCGCTGAAGCGATCGCCAATATCAAAACCTTCCGTCAGCTTTTTGTAATTAGTCATGACGACACGTTTGAACAGGTGACGGAGAATGTGATCGTAGTTACGAGAGAATGATTCAAGAGACGCCGCCCAGTCCGCCCCGGAATGAATTCCGAGGCTAATAGCCAAAACCCGTTGAAACGGGTTAAAGATGTTTTTATCTCCCCTCTTCAACCCTTTATGGGTTTGAGCTATGAGCCTCGGAATTTATTCCGAGGTGGATTAGGAGAGAAACCACCAGCCTCGCAATGGAATTCTGATCGCCGATTTTGAATTTAGAATTGCTGACAGACTTTGTTGAACAATATCGCCCATCACCATGCAATCCCTCACCACAGACATCCTCATCATCGGCGGCACCACCAGCGGCACCGCAGCAGCCATCCAAGCCGCTAGACAAAACAAGGCCATCAACGTCATCCTCATCAGCGAATTTGAATGGCTCGGCGGAATGCTGACCAGTGCAGGGGTTGCCGCCCCCGACGGTAACGAACTTCGCGCATGGCAAACCGGACTCTGGGGCGCATTCCTAGAAGAACTGACGCAACATCAACCCGGCGGCCTCAACAACGCCTGGGTCAGCCTCTTCACCTACGAACCCCGCATCGGCGCAGAAATCTTTGCAAAATGGGTCAACGCCCTCCCCAACCTCACCTGGATCCCTAACCAAACCGCCCAAAGCGTTCAACGATCGGCCACCAATATCACAGGTGTTACCACCCAAAACTACGCCATCACTGCCAAAATCACCATCGACGCCACCGAACTCGGCGACCTCCTCGCCCTCGGCAACATTCCGCACCGCTGGGGCTGGGAACTCCAAACCGAATTCAACGAACCCAGCGCCCCCACCGAATACCAAGACTGGATGCACCGCTACCCCATCCAAGTCCCTACCTGGGTCATCATTCTCCAAGACTACGGCGAAGACAACATCGCCCCACTTATTCCAAAACCCGAAAATTTCGACTTCACCTGCTTCGAAGGAGCCTGGGAAAACTACGGCGGTGAAAAATTCCTCAACTACGGCAGACTCCCCGGCGATCGGTTCATGATCAACTGGCCCATCCACGGCAACGACTACGGCGAAGGCATTCATGGAATCATCGGCACAGAAGCCGATCGCACCGCCTACCATCTCGAAGCCCAACGCTACAGCCTAGCCTTCGCCTACTGGATCCAAGAAAAGCTCGGAAAGCGCTACGGACTCGCCGAAAACGTCTTCCCCACCAGCCCCGATCGTCTCTCGCCCTCACTCGCCCTTCATCCCTACCACCGCGAAAGCCGTCGCCTAAAAGGCCTCACCACCGTCCGAGAACAAGACCTCCTCCCCGCAGGTCAAGCCACCGCACCCCTTCCCTTCAGTATCAGCGCCATGGGCTGCGACCAAGTAGACCTGTGCTGCACCGTGATCGTCATCGGCAACTACCCCAACGACCACCACTACCCCAGCGGTGACATTCCCCTCGCCCCAAAATCCATCCCCTGGGGCGGACGCTGGACAGGCACTCCCTTCAGCATCCCCTTCACCGCCCTCATCCCCGCACAACTCGACGGCTTCCTCTCCTGCGAAAAAAATATCTCCATCACCCACATGGCCAACGGCGCAACAAGACTCCAGCCCGTCGTTCTCAACCTCGGTCAAGCCGCAGGCATGGCCGCCGCCCTCTGCATTCAGCAAAACTTGGAACCTCGCCACCTCCCTGTTCGTCATCTCCAAAATGCACTCCTGACAGACCCGATCGCCCCTGCCGCCGTCATTCCCCTCTACAACCTCCCTCCCCAGCATCCCCAGTGGCACTTCTGGCAAAACTACTACCTAGACCACCCCGAAGCCTACCCTCGTCAAGGCAACGCCCCCCAAATAGACCCGCTAACCCCCGAGAAAATTGAATCTGTTTCGTCACAAAACAGGCAAAAAACAACTTTTTACGGAAAATTTACAGTAATTGATGAATATTTCTATGGAATTAAAATAGATACTCCTGTAGTATTATCGAATCGTGTGTATAAATTAGTGACGATCGACCCATCTGTCGATCAAGTACTGAGAAATTTTCCCAACCATAGCGACCTGTCCCTTGAAGGTCAACTGAACCTATCCGGTGAATGGATCTTGGTTGAAACTGTCCATTCCAGCATGGCAGACTCCGCTGACCAATGAAGTTGAGCGCTATGCTAGTCGATCGACAGATTTCGAAAATGCTCCATCCGATCGGATTATTTTTGGAAAAATATCGAGAAACCCTGGAATGTTTCCTGATCTCACTACGGAGAGTCTGTATGAGTGAATAGTTACATACCCAGCAGACTATTATGCGCGCTCAATCCATTTTCTTTCTTTCTGCTATCCTCGCGATCGTCCCCTTTATGAACCCTGCCCCCACGACAGGCTCATCCGAACTCGCCTATCGCGGTAGTGGTCGGCTTGAAACCGCTTACCGAGGCAGTGGTCGCATCGAGATTAGCTACCGAGGCAGCGGTCGCATCACATTGAGCTAATCTACTAACATTCATCTCCATAGACTGCCAAGAGGATTCCTACAGAGATAAGCAATTTGGCTTAAATCAACTGTTCCAGCGGCGCGACTATTGGGTAGACTAAGCACAAGAACAGGGATTTCTCTTATATTTAAACAGAGCATCCAGATTAGAGATCCGTGGGTACAACTAGAAGCCTTCTTTCTAAATTCGTTCCGGATATCCGATCGTCTGTTCCATACCCCTTTTGAGAGATAGTGTTTGCCTGTCATGACTAAAGATTTAGATCTGATCAAATTGCTTAGTCCCAGCGCCATGGATCAGATCATGCTCTATTTAGCGTTTAGTGCAATGCGCACCGGAGGGCACCGTCATGGCGCTTTTTTGGATGCCGCTGCGACTGCCGCAAAGTGCGCAATTTACATGACCTATCTAGAGCAAGATGGCAACCTCCGTATGACGGGCCACTTGCATCACATTGAACCCAAGCGAGTCAAAACGATCGTCGAAGAAGTGGGACAAGCCTTAACTGAAGGCAAGTTGCTGAAAATGTTTGGATCTCAGGAGCCACGCTATTTAATTCAGTTTCCCTACGTGTGGATGAAGCAATACCCTTGGCAACCAGGCCGATCGCGCATTTCTGGCAGCAGTCTCACCTCTGATGAGAAACGTCAGTTAGAGCAAAAGCTACCCAATGTCATTCCCGATGCTCAATTGATCAATTCGTTCCAGTTTTTAGAATTAATCGAGCATCTCCACGGTCTTTCCCAAAATGAATTTTCCAGTGAGCAGCGCTTACCGCTGAGCGAAGCCCTCGCCGAACATATTAAGCGCCGTTTGCTTTACTCCGGCACCGTAACCCGCATTGAATCTCCTTGGTCCATGCCTTTCTATGCCTTAACCCGCGCCACCTATTCGCCTGACGA